>CAZVHN010000086.1:0-2611 GCA_964626895.1 uncultured Chloracidobacterium sp.
CTTGACGCGCAAAGTAGAAGCCATCCAACGCACAGAACCATTTGCGGTAGCCAATGGATCCCGGAACTCAAGACAAGCAGGAGTCATCCAACCCACAGAACCATTTGCGGTAGCCAATGGATCCCAGCACTCAGCCCCAGCGGTTTCTGTTCGTCTTGAGTGCGGGGATCCATTGGCTACCGCAAATGGTTCTGTGGGTTGAGTGACCTCACCCTCTTAGTGCCACTTCGTATGATTTCGCGGTTCGTATTTGTCTAGACCGAACCCACCGAACAACACCAAGAAACTGGGGGCCTCCCCCCAACGCACACCCGAAGGCTCGCGACCTAGTGTTTCACTCGATAAGTAACCGCCACACAGCCGTTTTTGAAGGGCTTGCAAGTCAGCAACTCCAAATCAATCTGACGCTTCATCTCGTAGAAAACCGGAATGCCTGAGCCCAGCAAAACCGGATGGATGTTGAAACCGATCTCATCAATCAGGTTCGCCTCGAAGAGGGTCTTTGCGAAATCGCCACCGCCCATTACGCAGATGTCTCTGCCTTCCTGACCCTTTAACTTCCTCACGAATGTCGCGGCATCCTTCTGGATGATCTCGACGCCTGCCTTTTTTCCCGGCTCTAACGTGCGCGAGAAGACGTATGATTTGATGCCCGGGTAAGGGTTGCTCTTACCTTTGCTGGTTTTTACCGCCACCTCGTAAGTCTTGCGTCCCATCAAGATCGTGTCGATTGTCTTCCAATAGTCCGTCATCATTGACGCCGCTTCGTCACTCCACATGAGCCAATCAACAGAGTGATCTTTGCGGGCAAAATGACTATCGAAACTGCTCGCTCCTCCAAATGTCACCTTTCGCATTCAACTCTCCTTTCTCGGATCGTCAACAATCCTAGTCCAGGAGCGTCGGCCGTGTCTTGGCGTTTCTTGATATTAACTGGAGTCAAGTGCGGTTAGGTTTCATCAGCGTCTGGCAAACGCCCGGTGAGGTCTTCGTGGCTTTGCGAAACTGTTTATAAAAGCGACTTAGATCGTTGTAACCGACGTCCTGCGAGACGTTAATTATCTCTTCCCCCTTGGCCAACTTGAGGGGTGCGTCGGCCAGGCGCAGTTGGTGCAAATAAGCGCTGGGGCTAATTTCGAAATCACGTTTGAACTGCCGGGAAAGATGTTCATGCGTGACGCCCAGCCGCCGGGCAACGCGCGCGATGGATGGATAGCTGAGATAATTTTCATCAATCAGCCTTTTCGCTTTGAGACTAAGCAAAGATGGTTTTGGGTTCAATTCCACTGATTGATGGTTCTCACCCAGTCTAACAATTTCCAATACCTGTGCTACACCTGTCGGCAGTTCGGTAGACATCGTTTCAAACATTGTCGGAACCTCGGTGAACCCGGTGGGCAAAGGCTCGGTCGCGGCAACTCCGACAAGACGACCTTTTGCATTGTCGACGGAAGGCTGCGAAATGGTGAATGGAGGGTATAGAACCCCAAAAGATTTTGCGGTCGCCCGGACTTTCCTGGTGCCACTGATAAAAAAGACGTCGCCGGACTTCAATTCATAAAGTTCGAGCAGCCATGCGGTGCAGGTGATAACTTTGGCCGCTAGCACGCCGTGAACTTCCAACTCATCCTCAAACAAGTACGCGCCATCCGCCAGTAAGCTTGTTTTGCGACGGGCTATTACCCCGCCTGCACCAAACTCAAGTTGAAAATAGGGTTTCTCTGAGTTGCCTTGGCTGTCTTTCATGGCAATCCCCCGAGATCTAACGGGGTTAATCAGGGCGCGAGGCTAACGCGCCGCAGAAGGTCGGCGAAACTCTGATGTGAGCGCCGGCCGTCGAAGGGACGGAACGACCTTGAGTAAAACCAGATGATCGGAGTGTTCGTCGTAGGCCTTTCCCAACCAGGGCAGGTGCGCCGACGCTTTGCCCGCCTCATGTCTTTTCCATTAACTCTTAGCTGGCGGGCGGAGCGGGGGGCGCGTCAGGAAGAGCGATGCCGTGGAGACCTTCCCAATCCTCGGTGGGAACCATCTCGATCGCATCCCAAGGACAGCCGTCGAGAAACGCGCCGTCCGGTCCTTTGCTGATGCACTTCTGGCAACCAATGCAGAGATAAGGATCAACTTCGATGCGCCCGAAGGGTGGGTGATCTTCGTCGGGCACCCAAAACATACACGCCTCGATGGGGCAATACTCGATACAGGCAGGTGATCCAGCACAGCCGGTGCAACAGTCTGTGGTGATTGCCAGAATCCGCGGTTTCTTCTTACGCGTCGCCTTCCCGTCGCCCTCCGACATGGGCCAGTGTTTATCTACGATGTCGTACAAAGCGTTTTCCCCCGGGCAGTCTATTTTCCGATCTTCAAGCCGACTCTAACATAGCGTTGTTGATTTCCTAACCGATCTGTGTCGTTTACCCCGTTTCGCTTGAAGCAGTATCGAGAGAAGCGTTATATGTTCTCTACGAAGATGCGTTAAGGAAAGGCCGTTCTATCGTGATTCAGCTCCGATGAGGTAAGCTATCGCCGCGGTTTCGAGGCTGCCCTCAATCCGAAGAGGCGAGGAAGATCCTATTAGGAATTCGCTTCAGAATTGCAAGAGAGTTATCGC
>CAZVHN010000087.1:0-3837 GCA_964626895.1 uncultured Chloracidobacterium sp.
GCCTAAGCGTGTGCGCGATGAAGTGCAGAGTGACCTGAATGTCATGTTTCTCTTGCTAGGTGGCTTGTCTCTGGCTGTTGGTGCTATTGGCATCGCCAACATTACGCTCGTGTCGGTGATGGAGCGGACCGGCGAGATCGGCCTGCGCCGGGCCATTGGAGCAACGCGTTGGCACATCGCCGCGCAGTTTTTGTTCGAGAGCGCCTCGATGGGCGTTATCGGCGGCATCCTGGGAGCCAGCCTTGGGGTAATTATTGTGGTCGCGGTCTCAGCCTACCAGGCGTGGACCCCCGTATTGGATCCCGCGGCGCCGTTTCTTGCGCCAATTCTCGGCGGTGTCATCGGCCTGGTTTCGGGCAGCTATCCAGCGATGCGCGCCGCGAACCTGGAACCGGCCGAAGCGTTTCGGAACTAACGGCGCTCTGCGGTTTCCCGCGCATCTGTATCCACGTCGGTTTCGACCGACGATTCGCGGCCCCTGTTTTGTCGAATTAGACAAACCTCCCGGCGGCGCCTCTGCGCCGCTCGCGGTCGTCCGTGGTTCCCTGACTGCCACGCATCCAGCGTGCGAACGTATCCGGCTTGACGATCGTGATCAGGTTCTTGATGGCCGGGCCGAGCGGTTTGCCCAGTTTGACCAGCAGGCGGCGTTCGCCCGCAGTGGTGATGATCGGTTTGGGCAATCGCGTCCGCAGAATTTCGTTCTCGGTCTTGAGGAACTGGATCTGCCTGGCAAGTTCTCTGTCAGTCGCTCGCGCCAAAGTGAGCTTTTCGTGCGGTCCCGAAACTGGCCGCCAATCCAGTGAACGCCCGACGGGGTCTGTCCCCCATTTGCGGAGTCCTCGGAGCAAATCGGGGACTGACCCCTTCCTGACCGCTCTATCGCAAGTTTCCAACAAGGGTTTCCGCCGATCCGGCGGGCGTGCGAAAAACGCTCTGTTTCGAGAGAGTCGAACCGGGGTGCGAAGCCAACCATGAAGGTTGCCTGCGCACCCCGAAATCTCGGCCCAAAACTCTCTAACTCTCTGCTTAACAGACCGTCGTGAGTTAACAACCCGGTTGCTTCCGGTGGGCGGAAGGAACCGGCTTGCCTACGCGGTCACCCAAGCGGCAAGCATGACTCATTCCCTATTCGCCGGATTCTTGTATTTCGCTCTAGCAATCAATCCCCTAATCGCAGAAATGATCTCGGGAGAAAGCTCGCCTTCTGCCGTTACGCCGACAACCGGAGGTCCCGTCTTCAGCCGATACTTGACCGCGCCGCTGCCAGCCAGCTGCTTCAGAATTGGGTCAACAGGTACATAGTACCGTTGACCCCCAATCCGGAACTCCTCCTGATATTTGTAAAGGGCCTGGGTGGCACCAGAGCCTCGCGCGGTTCCAACCAACCTAAACCCCTTGCTGACCACTTCGTCTCCGATCGCGAAATCAAAACTAACTCCGTCGTACAGTGAATTGGCGTCCGGCGTCACGACCGTTATCGTCCAAGACCATTCCGAATGTTGTCCAAAAACGACGTCCTCCGAGTAGTTCGCGACGCTGATATCCATCAGAGCGCCAGGAGTGAGCAAGATACTTCCAACCTGGTATTTTGAATCCCACTTCGGCTGGTCCGACTTGTCGAACACCGAGCCAGACTGATTCTTGGTCACTTCCGCTAAGCTCGGCTGGGGCAACATGCGAAAATATGCTGCTAGCTCTCCGCTCACCTCGCCACCAACGAAAAGTCGAAGCGGTTTTTTTGCATCAACGAGTTTTTGTTGCTCCCCTGCCTGTTTGCGGCGTTCTTCGTCCTGTCGCTGGCGCTGCATCGCAGCCAGCCGTTCCGTTTCTTTGCGCTTTTCGTCTGCAATCCTAATTTCTTCACGCCGCTGCAATGCCTTATCTACGTTGCGATGCACAGTTTCATTTCGGGCGGCAACGACAACCGGATGAGTGACTCTGCCATCTTCGATCGCGCCGCCCGCTTTCACGCGCGAAAAGTCGTCGTTGCTCAGCGCGATCAGCGCGTCGAGCGTCAACGCGTCCGAGGTTGCCGTTTCCATTTCATCGAGCAACCGTTGTGCGTCTGGCTTCTCAGTGGCGTGCGGATGGGCAACGTACCTGCGTAACAACGCGGATGCATCCGTAATCCGCCTGGCCTCGATCTGACGTTTTGCGTCGTTGAAGAGAGCCGCTGCCTCTCGCTGCGACTGTTCAATTCGGACCTGTTCCGCAAGCTGGTCACGTCGCTTACGGACTTCACTCAAAAGGGAATCACCCGTACCCCTTTGCGTCGCAACCTCATCATGCAGCGCATCGGCCAGTTGTTGTTCGATTGCATCACCGTCTCGCAGCGATTTTCGAGTCATCCATTCGTTGGCCGCGGCGACGGCTTGCGAGATGCGGTCGTTCGCCGCGGCAATTTTCGCTTGTTGCAACGAACGGGAATGCCAGACGAGAAACAAGACGGCGCCCACTACAACCAGTCCCACAGTCGACCACAGCACGATTAACGTGTTCTTGCTCATGCCCTCCGGTTCTATTTCAACCTGCCGGGAAACCGGCGTGGGAGGCGGCGACGAACCTCGCGGAACGAGTAGCGCTTCGCCACAGCCCGGGCATTTCAATCGCTTGCCTGCGTGCTGTGGCAACGCAGACAGTCGCTTTCCGCACGGGCACTGGAGGATAATCCGTTGTGGATTCCCCGCAGGATTTGACTCTGGAACCATCGCTCCACCTCAGCATACTTACAGATGAGCATGGTGGAAGTCTTTTCGGCACAACAGTATAACAACGATAAATGGTCGGGCAAACATCTTCGGCAACCTTGCCGCCTTCCTCTCGACTTGTTGTACGGGGAGCGGCCGATTCTCGAGGCGAGCGCTCGGCCGGACAGTCCCACTGGCTTGAATGGTCTGGGCTAAACGGCGGCGGAGCGAGAAGGATCATCGTCCCTACATCATAGATTCCAATTTGGAGATGCGTGCTTCCAATGCGCTCAACCGGCTCGGCACAGAATCCGCAATGTACAGGAGACCCTCGAACGAATCGACTTCGAGCGTGCATTCAACTGGATCAAGTTCGTTCTCTGTTGCAGCGAATCGGCTGGGCAACCTCCGGCAATGACATTTGACCGTGAGCGGGTCACTCCCAAGGGCTTTCTTCAGTCCGCCCCATTGCCCCCAAACATGGACCCGAGTCTCGCCGGGCTTCATAGCCGGTATGCCATTAATCAGAGGGCCGGAGTTGAGCGTTTCGCGCACGTGCGCTGAGTCAACGTCAAGCCCGCTAGCATACTTCGGAATCTCGCGAGATAGCTCAAATCGAACATCTCGAGCGATTCCGTTTCCAACGTTCTCAATGACAAGCAAGATGTGCGAGCCGCCATCAAATTTTGTATATACGATTACGCACGGGTCAGTCTGTGCTCGAACCAGCTGATGTGTAAGGCAGACATAAGCAACCGTCGCAATCGCAACAACGATTGTTGCGAGCAAAGTCCAGCCTGCCACCGGATCGATCTCGGCCAAAAAAGGATAGTGCATTTCCAATCTCCGCAAATGCTAAACAGGAGTCCAAATTTGGCAGTCAGCACCCGCCCCACAGAGGAAAGCAAATACGGCATCTAAAGTAATTGCCGGCGATATGCCGTCGGGCGGCTTCCGACATAGTTAACGCGGATCCGGTAGGTTAACAGCATACGGCCGCGTGATCCCCATCGTCAAACTCGCCTGTGCCCTCCAACTTCGTTTGCGACTCTCTTGTGAGGAGTGATTGCCGATGAACGACCGCGCTGAGTCTGCGCGCCTGACGACCGAAGAACGCCTAGGCGAAGTCACGGCCATCATGCCGACC
>CAZVHN010000088.1:0-2584 GCA_964626895.1 uncultured Chloracidobacterium sp.
GAGGCGTTCCACGGTTGCAAAACTCAATGTCTTCAGCGAAGCGTATGCCGTTTGTGGCCGCCAAGATTCTGTAGAAACCAACTTTTTTCGCGTAAGCGACGGCCTCAAGGTAGTAAGGCGAGAGCGTCGGTTCGCCACCGGAGAAAAGAATAATGATCTGGCGTTTTGGTTTAAACGAAACTGCTCGATCGAGAATGGCCTTCGTATCTTCATAAGTCGGCTCGTGAACATAACCCACCTGGTTTGCATCCATGAAGCAGGGATTGCACATCATGTTGCAGCGGTTGGTAAGGTCCACGGTCAAAACCGCGCCTCGGCCAAACTTGATGTTCGATGTTCCGTGATGATGCACGTGCTTGTCTTCAGCAGCGCGAAAGTCGCGCCCAAAGAAGAGCGATTCGATCCGCTCTAGAAAGGCCGGATCAGTTGCCATCACGTCGACAAACTCGCCGTGCTTCGGACAGGTCTTACGCATGACCACCTGTCCGTTCTCTTCGACTATTTGAGCTTTGAGTTCGCCTGGATGCTCATTCATCAACGACTCGAGCGTCGTCTCGCCGCTGATGACGGCGTCGCGGACTTCCTTGACGCAACGCGGACAAAGACTGTCGGTCTCACGTGGGAAGCCGAGCGGCGGAGAGGTTCGCTCATAGGATTTCAGCAGCGGTCCGGGAGCCCACTTGGGACTGATAGCCTCGCCCTCAGGCAGCCGGCTATTGACTGACTGAAAAGCCTTCCAGGCTACGTCCGAAAGATTTGAGAGCAGCTTGGAGCTCTTCACACCTGATAGCTTGCCCTTCTCGGACTCTCCTCTGCGAAACTGGTCACTAAACAACGGTCCTTCTCCTCACGGCACTTGGGCTTCGCTGTGCCTCAACAATGTCAAAATCAATGATTACTTAAAATAAACGCTGCGGATGCACAGTTAAGAGTACCTGTTCGCAGCCGTGCCATGATAGTTGGTCTGCTGTGGCATGGCAAGGCTAAAGAAGCCGATTTTTGCTGGTTGGTCTAAGAATCCAGCCTTTAAGGATACCCATCCGATAAATATCAAGGTTGCGCGTTTGCAGTGTAATTTCGGTGCTGGTTCAGTTTAGAGTTCATCAAGCTTTTTTAGCTTGTCCGCACCGCTAAGCCGCAACCTAAAGGTTGAACTCTGAACTTCCGGACTCAAACTGATGAACCACTACCGTAATTTCGGTAGTGGTGCAGTTTGAAGAAGTGGCACGGGCGTCCCGCCCGTGAAGACACGCGCAAGATGCGCGTGCCACACCAAACTGCACCAGTACCGTAATTTTCATTGTCATTGCCTCAAACGCCGCAAATCGGCTAAGGTGCGACAAAGCGACAGGTTCTTATGGACGAAGCAGGAAAAGTGAAGACAGTTGACGAATTGGCCGTCCTAATCGGCGGCCGCGTCTCAGGCGATGGGCACATTAGTATCGAACATGTCGCAAGCGTCGGGTCCGCAAGTGTCGGGGCCGTAGCTTTTGTTGAGGATCAAAAAGCTTTAGAGAGTGCGCAAGACTGTGCTGCATCGGCCCTGATAGTGCCTGATGGTGCCGGCGAACGCGCTCGCGAGATTGCTCAGAAAGTACCAGCCATAATTGAAGCGGCGAAGCCTAAACTTGCTTTTGCTCTAATCGGTAGAATCCTGCATCCGCAAAAACGGCGCGAGCCCCTAATTCACCCCACAGCAGTCATTGCCCCTGGTGCGAACATCGCCTTAACCGCTTACATTGGCCCACACGTCTCTATTGGCGAGCACTCAACCATTGGAACGGGAACCAGAATCGAAGCGGGCGTGGTAGTTGGTGACGACGTAACGATCGGAATCGACTGTGTATTGCATCCCAACGTCACGCTCTACGATGGGATCACACTGGGCGATAACGTTGTCCTGCATGCGGGAGTCTGCATCGGCGCGGACGGATTCGGTTACGTCCGCGACGATGTGTGTTACTACAAGTTTCCACAGATTGGCACAGTCGTTATCGAAGATGACGTCGAGCTGGGAGCATACACCTGTGTCGATCGAGCCGCGTTGGGACAAACACGTATTGGCCGTGGGACTAAGATCGACAATCTTGTCCATATCGGTCATAACTGCGACATCGGTGAACGGGTCGTCATTGCCGCGCAAACCGGGATCAGCGGGAGCGTGATTATTGAAGATGACGCCGTGATTGGCGGCCAGGTCGGCTTCGGCGATCACGTCCGCGTGCAAAGTGGCGCAGTCATTGGTTCGAAGGCGGGAGTGTTGCCGGGCAAAATTGTGCGCCCCGGTGTTTGGTGGGGAATCCCGATTCAGCCTCTCGAAGAGTACAAGCGCCTCAATGCTCACATCGGCCGACTGCCGCAGATGAGAGAAGAGGTTAAGGAACTACGCGAGCGAGTAAAAGAATTGGAAGAAAAGCTATCCTCTAGTGGCCTTAGAGACTAAACAATTTCTCATATCTCATTTGACATTTCTCATTTGTCATTGCAGGAACCATCCTAATCAAGCATGACTCACCGCAGATGAAGACGACCTCTTGCAATGACAAATGAGAAATGTCAAATGACATATGAAAAATGTTCTGGT
>CAZVHN010000089.1:0-4297 GCA_964626895.1 uncultured Chloracidobacterium sp.
GAGCGTAGTGCCTTGTCGGCAATTTGCCTGGGAGTCAACACCGATTGCCCTGTATCAATGTTTATCGGCTTCTTGGACTGTGAATAAGTAATCTGATCAGAAAGTGCCTTGCTTGACCAGCTCAGCTTTGGTGAATCTGAATCGGGTCTGTGACCCAGACAAGATCCAGCCAGCCACAACGACAACGCGACGGCGCTAACCCTCTCTCGGGAGTGCTTGGTTCGAAACGTGCTTCTCATGCGTGCCTACAAAGTCGGCTTCCCATTGCCGCTAAGTTCCTTGGCTGACATCTTGATGATCTATCCTAGTCCCGAGATCGCATAGCAACTCGTTAATGAAGTTGAAAGCGCCCCGTACGAACTCCATGGAAACGATCAGGTAACCATCTGCAATCTTCAAACCCTGAAAAGCCCTGGCCCATTCTTCTACTTTCTTACGTTTCTGCTCAGGAACATCTTCAAGTTGTCCGTTCGCGTGAGCAAGCGCATTCCTCAGACCGTAGATTACATTGAGACGGTCCCAGTCGGTTCCCTGCGGGTGCAAATCACATTGGAGGACGTCCTCGAAATACATTCGAGCTGACTCAGGGAATGAACCCTTGATGTCGCGGATTTTAAGTCGTAGCCTTCTTGATTCTTGGATTCGCTTGGCGCTTCGTCTTACTACTGCTTCGTAGGTCGCCCAGATTGCGATCAGCGCGGTTCCTGTTAGCGGCCGGGTTGTGATTCCTTCATCAAGTTGATAATCCGCAATTTCCGCGTAGTGCTCTTGCTGTTCGTCGCCTGGCTTAACGGCCTGCCAAATCCGCTTTCGCTCTTCCTCTATCACACGGGGTAGCTCGACTTCGAGGATTTGAATGTATGCCTCAAGCGCCCAGACATCCAAAAGTACCTGGTATGAACTGAAGTCGTCCAGCGACCAATTCTCAACCATAAATCCTACTTCTAATGGGAAAGCTGCCAACAATCGTAAGTAGCCGAGAGAACGTCAGCGGTTCGCTTGATGGCTACGTGTTGAAACATGCGAGTTTCCAATATGACACGCAGCGCTTCCTCTCGACTGATGCGACCCGAAGAGTTGAGAGGACGGTCATCCGATAATCGGGCATTATGCAATCGGGCTGCGCGCCCGCCATGAAGAAGCGATGGCATGCGCGCCTCGCATTTGCTCGCTTCGCTAACACCCCCGCGGGGGCGGGCGCTTTGTTCTTGAGGCGAGTCTTAGAATTCCCGTGAGGTTTATTTAGGCGCTTCACACTATCAGCAAACGGCGGTAGCCTCCGCTGCGGGGGCCGTCAAGGGTCTGCGCTCGCCAAGCCTCGCTCCGATGAACGACGCGAACTACAAAACAGTTCGCGTCGCCCTTGACTGCCTTCCTCGCTACGGCTGGAAGATCCATAAGGGGAGCTGCCGCTCCCCGTTTGAAAACGGCGCCGGACACTATCTTATTCAAGCCGGTTTTTGGTCCAACGATTGGGGAGAGGCTCAGATTTCTCCGTCTTGCACGTGAATGAAGAAGTCCCTTTAACAATGCTATACTCTGCGAACGCTGAGAGGCCCTGTTTATGACCCAAATGTTCGTTGAAGGAAGAACCCACCCGCTACCGCAGGCGGTACTGACAAGAAATGGGTGTCATGCGTTAAGCACATCGGTGATGCCGCGCTTCCTCATGACATTCATCGCTCCGGCAGTCGGTGAGGCTGTAGGGTTTGTCCGCAACGCGATTCGCAAGCTCGTCAGACCATCCGGGAATGTTCTCTCGTCGCAGCGCGCGCGTAGCTTGTAGTTGACTCGAAAGTTTGAGAGGTTCTTGATTACAGGTGCTATGCCGCCGGCACTGACTCGGCTACGGGAACGCCGATTTCATAGAGAAAATCAGGAGACATGTCGGCGCCATTCTTCCAGACAATCGTATCCAAATCAGAGTTGAGATGAACGCTTTTGAAGTTGCTCATGTCCTTCAGTGGCTCGAACACTTCTCCGTCGAGGTGCGGCGCTAAATCAACCCGTCGTAAGCTGTTGTCCTCAAAAGTCAGCAGTAGCTTGTATTCAGACAAATACTTCACGTCCTTTACGAAATGCATCATTACCTCCTACTCCAAAGGCGCGATTGGCTGCAGCGGTTCCTGCGCGACCGCGCGTTGCCAATTCTCCAGCAACTCACTCCGATGCTCAAAGGCCCACTCAAGCACAAGCGCAACCACTCGTTTGGGTAAACCGCCTTCAATTAGTTTCAGGTCAGCAATCGAGAACACGCCTGTCTGGCCGGCGTACTTTGCGTGAAAGTGCGGCACACCGTGCTCCTTATAGTAGATTGCGATTACAATTCCGAAGAAGCGGCTGATTTCAGGCATAGGCGTAGCTTTTCGATTACCTTCTCTTCAATATTTGCCGCCATTAGTCGATCTCCATGCCCGTTATCATACCGTTGCCGGGGTTGAGTTGTCAGTATCCGCTCGCAGTTCCGCCTCCTGGTTGTAGGTTCCAGCTTCCCGTTCCTGTTTTGCGCGCCGACTTGCGCCCCCTTCGGCTGTGCACGGCATGAGGCACTCAGTATCCGCAGCAAGCCAAATAAACTAAGGAGCTTGATAATCCTGCGGGTTGATCACGGTCACCTATAATCTGGTTCAAACGCAATGCTATACTCCCCGAACACTGAGAGGAACTGTTTATGACCCAAACCGTGAGTGTAGATGGAGCCCAAGCTAAGTTACCGGATTTGCTGGCACAGGCTTTGGCTGGTAACGCAGTGATACAGGCCCGCTAACACTTCTGTGCATACGGGCGTTGAGTGTTGGTGTTCTCCAGCCTGCTGGCGTCTTGGAGCGTCGAATATCGAGCAACCCCGCGCCAAAGTCCACGTCTTTCCACTGCAAGCCTTTGATCTCGCAAGCTCGCAGACCGCAGTAGGCTGCGAGAGTTGCGGCGGCGTGAGCATATTGCCAGTCGGCTCGGAGTTTGTACGTCTTACCATCCTTCCCGACTTTGATTAAGGTTGGCGATTCTGACTTCCAAAGGGCCGCGGTGTCGAACAAACGCTTTAGTTCATCAATGCTGAGGGCGCAGACTGGGCCTCAGTTAATCGTCTGTCCAAGAGGGGGACTCGACATGAGACATTCGTTTCCATTATTGCTCGTCATGGTCGCGCTGCTCGCATGCGCTCCAAGCTCAAAGGTCGGGACCGGCAGTTCGCCAAAGCCACAGGCTCTCGCGACCACCCCATGGCCGATGTTCGGCCACGACGTGCAGCACACACGTAGGAGCACGTACTCGGGGCCGGCGTCTCCCAAGGTGAAATGGGAATTCGCGACCGGCGATTTCCTGGGGTCCTCTCCCGCCATCGGTTCCGACGGCACCATCTACGTGGGCAGCAACGACAAAAAGGTCTACGCCATCAACCCGGACGGCTCGAAGAAGTGGGAGTTCGCCACAGGCGGTTGGGTGAAATCCTCTCCCGCCATAGACTCTGACGGCACCATCTACGTGGGCAGTCTCGACAAGAAGCTCTACGCGATCAACGCCGACGGCTCGAAGAAGTGGGAGTTCGCCACAGGCGATTTGGTGTTCTCCTCTCCCGCCATCGACTCCGACGGCACCGTCTACGTCGGCAGTGCCGACAAGCTCTACGCGATCAAGTCCGATGGCACCAAGAGGTGGGAGTTCGCGACAGGGGAGTTTGTGTCCTCGTCTCCCGCCATCAGTTCCGACGGCACTATCTACGTGGGCAGCAACGACAGGAAGGTCCACGCCATCAACGCCGATGGCTCGAAGAAGTGGGAGTTTGCGACGGGCGGCAGGGTGCAGTCCTCTCCAGCCATCGGAAGCGACGGCACCGTCTACGTCGGCAGCTTCGACGAGAAGCTCTACGCCATCAACGCCGATGGCACGAAGAAGTGGGAGTTCGCCGCAGGCGGTTTGGTGTACTCATCTCCCGCCATCGGCTCGGACGGCACGATCTACTTCGGCTCCAGCGACCAGAAGCTCTACGCGGTCAATGCCGACGGCACGAAGAAGTGGGAATTCGCGACGGGCGCCATGGTGTGGTCCTCTCCCGCTATCGGAAGTGACGGCACCGTCTACGTCGGCAGCCACGACAAGAAGCTCTACGCGATCAATGCCGACGGCTCGAGGAAGTGGGAGTTTGCGACCGGCGCCGATATTGATTCAACTCCTGCGATCGGAAGTGACAGTACCGTTTACGTCGGCAGCGAGGACAAGAAGCTGTACGCGATCGGCGCTGCGAAGTGACGGTCGCACGTCTGCATGATCAGCGTCTCGACAAACTTAGACCAGTCTG
>CAZVHN010000090.1:0-1821 GCA_964626895.1 uncultured Chloracidobacterium sp.
CTGGTCGTGTCATATGGATACCCTTCGGCCATTTACCGTCCAACGTATGGGATTCTTTCCGAAGTCTCGCCGGCGGTCAAGGTGGATAACGGTCGAGTTGTCGAGAGTACCGAAGCCGGGGTCAGGCTTGCGATTTTGCGATTCTAGAGCGCTGGCTCCGAGATCATTCAACAATACAACCGTGGCGAGTGACAGAATCGCAAATCGCAAGCCTGACCCCAGCCTCGCCCAGTCTAGGTGCTGTGATAAAGTACGGTTTCATGAAGAGACTAAACTGGCAGATCTGGGCCGGATTTCTCCTCAGCCTGGTTGCGGGATTGAGCTACCCGTTTCTACTTTCCGATTGTGAGATAACGCGGGATTATGCATGGGCCAATCTGATCCTGTTCGCGATCGCCATGGTGCTTTTGATTCTTGGCCTGCGCCGTGCCTTCAAGCCTGACAAGGGAATTGTCTCAAAAATCTTCAGCTAGTCGACGCCCGACGGTATGATGAGGCGATCGCACAATACAAGCGCACTCTCGTTCGTAACCCAAATTTTGCTTACGCTCACCAAGCTTTGGGTTGGGCATATGGCTCAAACGGAATGTATCCGGAAGCCATAGCCGAAACGCGCACGGCTATCGAACTTAGGTATGGTTCCTCGGCAAAGGGATATTTGGGACTGTGGGCTGACGAAATCCGGCAAGCGAGATGAAGCAGTGAAGCTGCTCAACGAGTGAAAACAGGAAGCGGCCCGGGGTTATGTTCAGGGCTATACTTTTGCGCTTATTTACATCGGGCTTGGTGATAAAGAGGAAGCATTGAACTATCTAGAAAAGCACATGTCGAGCCATGCCGAAACCGCCAATTCGTATGCAGTTGCCCCAGAGCTTGACGATCTGCGCGCCGAGCCGCGCTTCAAGGAAATGCTGAAGCGGATGAATCTGCCGGAATGAATCTTGAGAGAAGATGAATCGAGAACTTGAAACCAATCCGCTATGAAACGCTGCCCACAATGCAATCGCGTTTATACGGATTTGTTGCGAAAGATGAAATTCCCACAATGAAGTTCGGTAATGCCTGCGCAAGAATTAGGGTGCAAAAGAACTCTTATGAACATGAAGTTTCATCGAGTTCTGTTTACTTTCGTCGCGATAATCTTCGCCGCGCCCACTCTTTTGGCAGAGAAACGGCGACAGTCAACGCAGCGAACGTCGACTTCTAATCAGTGATCACAACTTTGAGGAGGAACATCAACATGGCTACCGCATTTGCTCCAATTCCCGGCATTCCTGCAGCTCTGCACCGTGCCGAGAAAGACCTTCCCTTCGTCGACTACCAGGAGGGAGTAGTTTTCCAATTGCTGCACGCTGATGTGGAGGCGGGGCTCTGGGTAATCAGAGTGCGCTTTCAACCGGGCGTCACTATCCAACGCCACAAACATACGGGCGAGGTCTTCGCCTTTACTGTGAAGGGTTCGTGGAACTACCTGGAATACCCGGAAGTCAACACGGCGGGTTCATATCTGTTCGAGCCTGCCGGCTCGGTCCATACGCTGCATGTGCCGGCGTCGAATTCAGAAGTGACCGATGTCTGGTTCGCAATCCGCGGAGCCAACCTCAACCTTGACGAGGAGGGCAAGATCGAGAGCGCGATCGACGCCGGCGCTGTGCTAGAGATCTACCTGGCTCGTTGTGAAGCGAGCGGGCAGGGGCGGCCAAACGTAATCGGGACATAGACGAGTGGCACAAACGCCTCCCGTAAGAACGGTGCGAACCTGCGGAGCAACTCGATTTTTTAGAAGACAAAGAAAAATCAATGAGTAACCCCGGGACTTAG
>CAZVHN010000091.1:0-2359 GCA_964626895.1 uncultured Chloracidobacterium sp.
GGAAGGACGGCTGGCAGGTCAGGGTAGAGAGTGGTGCCGCCAAGTCTCAGGACGTTGAGATAGTCGGAAGGAGTCCCCTTGCGGCCGCGGGCTAGTTGACGACCCTGAAAGGATATCGACCCACTGGTTCAGTGGCCCCAGACTCCCCAACTCCGCCGAGCCTGACTTGGTAATCTCCGCCTTTCAAGATTTGGGCAGGAACATCCAGGTTCACAACCCTATGGGCGTCTTCCACTTCAGGCTGCAGCTTGTCGCGACTCAATAGGGTACTGTTTTCAGAAGTTTTCAGCTCTGCGCTATAACTTTGGTAACCGCTCGACGACAACTCAAGCTGCAACCGCAACCGCACCATGTCTTTATCCGGTGGAATAGAGATTTTTGTGGTCTCGCCAACATCTCTTGTGAGGCCGGG
Organism: uncultured Chloracidobacterium sp.; assembly: GCA_964626895.1. GTDB lineage: Bacteria > Acidobacteriota > Blastocatellia > Pyrinomonadales > Pyrinomonadaceae > PSRF01. The sequence goes on from CAZVHN010000091.1 coordinate 413, forward strand.
ACTGAGGGTCGCGATAAATAAACTTTGTGGCTTGTCGGAAGCTTTCTCATTCGAAAGCCAGTTTGTGAGAACTATCCAGGAAACCCCGAGTACCAGAAGCAGCGAGATTGCCGCGAGGGATAACCGAAGAGCCGGGTGTCCGGTGACAGGGAAAAGGGAGAAGAACCACTTTCTTTGAGTAGAGTCACCACCTGCGGGAACTAATCCAGGAGATTCGCTAAGTACTGCGCTCTCCCCTTCCGCGTCCAAATACTTCCTCAAGGTTTTGGCAAAACGAAGCTTTTCTTGCCGCTCATCGGTGATCAAAAAGTGTGAAACAAAACCATTCCGTTCGGGCCCTGAAAGTGCGCCCAAAAGATACTGGTCAATCAGCTCGTCTTCAGCGATCAAAAGCTCTTCGTAGAAATTGTCATCGCTGAGAATCCGCTCTTCCAGCTCAGTCAATTCAGCCTCTGGCGCGCTGCCGAGCAAATACCGCCTGATTGCTTCTCTTTCTTCAGTCGTTAAGTTCAATAGTTTGCCACTTCTCACGAAGTCCCCTCTAAATTGAATGACAATTCCGTTCAGGGTATTTCATGCCGCAGATTGCTGAAGGCATTCGTGGACACATTCCTGAAGAACGGCCCTGGCCCGGTAAGCCCGTATTCTCAAGGCATTAACGGCAATGCCAAATTGCTCGGCCAAGTGTTTGCGATGGTCGATCTTTGCTCTTTTGTCGTCCTGATAGTATTGCAAAACCAATTCGCGGTTGTCGGGCGTAAGCTTCTGCATACATCTCTCCAGACACTCATACTCCTTCTCAATCTGATCTGAATCTTCAAGGCTGGCAGGCATCGGTGGAGTAGGTTTTCTTCGCAAATATTCCATGTGTACCTTATTTGCTACGCCATAAAAATAGCGGGCGGGATCACCGGTGAACTCACTCTTGATATCTTTCAACTTTTTACTGACTCTGTTAATGGTTTCGTCGGCCAGGTCTTCTGGCTCACAACAGCCGCGGCAAGTGAAGATTTTGATGAGACGACGGCGAATGTCTTCATACTTTTGCCCAGCCTGCTCGCGCTGCGGGTGGAGCCAGGCGAGCAAGTCATCAAAAGACTCCTGAGTTAAAACCCAGCCTTTGTTCATTGGGGCAAGGGAGCGAATGTTAGATCGAAGGCACCACCAGAGAAAGCTCTTCGTCCCGCGGCATTGTACCTAATGAACCCTGATTCGTCTTCGCCGCAAAGCGAAAACCGCTACGATACCTACGACGGCTGCCACGCATACCCACAACGCCCAGCCGCTGCCGAAGCGATCCGTTCTCATGTTCTGAGTGTACTGCCCTTGAATTATGAAGCCCGACCAATAATATGGCGAGTGCCAACGCTTCTGCTGCGACATAGTAAGTTGGGCTTTCCTGAGTGCCGCCGCCGGAGCCAAGCCGTCTTTCAACATGAATCCGTAAAAGTATCGCATCAAATCAGCCGTAGCCTCATCGTCAACCTTCCACAAACTGGCGACCACACTCGCCGCCCCGGCGTACATGAAGCCTCGTGTGAGCCCAATTAGACCCTCGCCTTTGACGTCTTTTCCGAGGCCGGTATTACAGGCGCTAAGTACGACCAGATCAACGGGCAGCTCCAGATTGTAGATGTCATGCAAGCGTAAGAACCCTTCCTTTGGTTGCCCGTTATGGTCAAACAACGAAAGCACGATGCCGGATAGTTCCGGGTGTTCATCGTTAAGAAATCCGTGGGTAGCAAAATGCACGATGCGGTAATCGCCAAGATCGGGTCTCATCGCCGTTGCTCGGCTGGCTTCAAAACCGATGGCCTTGAAGCCCGACCACCACGGCGCCACAGACATGATCGCGTCGGCCTCCTCTCGCGAAGCCGGCAGTCGCGGGATCTGGCCTCCGGCTCCGGTCAAGCCAACATCTCTAAAAGCGCGATGCGATTCGGTTTC
>CAZVHN010000092.1:0-5651 GCA_964626895.1 uncultured Chloracidobacterium sp.
CCCGCCTTACCGTGAACTACTCGATTTTACTGAGGCTATGCCTCCGGTCGGACTCGCAGAGGCATAGCCTCGAATTCTCTGGATGCTTTTGCGGTAAGGGCATAGCCTTACCGCACTGTGGGGCGGCAAAGCCGCACAAGGGCCAGGCCCCCTTCTTCACCTCCAAATTAAACGTATGCCTTGTTGGTTTTCGCACAGCCTCTAACTGATTTCGCAAACCTCACCCCGCTTAATCTGCCTAAGCGGGTTTAACCTTGCTTGTGACTTCATTAAAGTTAGCTAACTTCAAGTTTTGGTTGACATTCTAAGCAACTCCAACTTATATTGGCACACCCGTAAGTTGCCTCAGAGGCTTAATTTAGGCGCCCGGCGGGTCAGCACAAGCGAGCATGTTCAAACTCCAACGGCTAGAGATCACCGGCTTCAAATCCTTCGCGGACTACACAGAAATTGTCTTCACCGGGGACGGCATTACCGCAGTTGTCGGGCCTAACGGCTGCGGTAAAAGTAACGTTGCCGACGCAATTGCCTGGGTTTTGGGAGAACAACGCGTCAAACACCTGCGTGGCGCGGAAATGAAAGACGTGATTTTCCAGGGCTCGCGAAACCGCCAGCCGAGCGGCATGGCCGAAGTTGTCATGCACATGGTGCGCGATGACGTGATTGAACACGAGCCTGACATTGAGGATATCGATTCGACGCTGGAACAGATCGATGATCGGGTAATTAACCTGGATACGGTTATGCCGGAGGATTCCGGCGCTGTGACCTCCGGGGTTGGGCCGGAAATCGCTTCCCCCGCAACAGACTCGGAGGTGTCAGTCGCCGCCGTTCCGGAGGAAACTGCTAACGCCGAAGTCTCGCCCCCGGAGAAGGCCACACATAAGCGCCATTGGCGCCGGCGAAGTCTTGCCCTCGAGTTTCAGCCAGGCGAGTCGGTCGCCGTTACCCGCCGTCTATACCGTTCTGGTGAAAGCGAGTACCTACTGAACAATCGCCAGTGCCGGTTGCGCGACATCCAGGATCTCTTTTCAGGGACCGGACTGTCCGGCGGTCATTACGCCATCATCGAGCAGGGACGCATCGGCCAGATTCTTTCGGCCAAGCCAATGGATCGCCGTACGATCATTGAAGAGGCGGCGGGGATTACAAAGTTTCGCGTCCGCCAGCGTGCTGCCGAAGCCCGGCTCGAGTCTGCACGGTCAAATCTTTCGCGCATCGCTGACATCATTTCCGAAATCGACCGTCAGGTAAACAGTCTTCGTCGGCAAGCCGCGAAGGCCCGACGTTATCGTGTGCATCGGGAGGAGCTGCGCGATCTGCTGCGTCATGTGTTCGTCGCTGAAGATCGAAAACTAACCCTGCTGCTCGATGAGACTGAGGCCAAACTGCAGGACGTTTGCGCGCTGGAGCGCAGCATGACCGGTGAGTTGGCGCAACGCGAAGAAGACGCCCGCCAGGCTACTCAGCAAGCCCGCAAGATTGAGGATGAGCTGACGGCATCCCGTGCCGCAGCTGCCGAGGCAGTTCTCAGACGGGATCGCGAGCTGCGCGAGCGAGCGTATCAGGAGGAACAGGTCGTAGCGCTCGAGAAACGCAACCTGGTTGTGGGAGCGGAGATTGAAGCGCTTTCAGCCAGACTGGTTTTGGTTGAGGCCGAGTGCCAACTGCTCCAGGAGGAGGATGCCAGGCTCAGAGCACAAGCCGATGAGAGCGCCTCATCTTTAAGGGCCGCTGAAGAAGCGTACGCGCAAAAGCTGGCTGCGGCCGTAACCGCCGAAACGGAAATAGAGAATGCGCGGGCTGAGTTGCTCACACACACTGCCGTCGCCGAACGCCTGCGTGAGATTGCTCGTCAGCTCGAAGGCACGATTGAGCGGCTTGTCGTGCAATCAGAAGGATTGGCGCGCGAAGGTGAAAGAGCGGCCGCGCAGCTTGCGGAGCGCAAGACCGAAGCGGAGAGATTTGGCCACGAGATCACGACCGCGCGCCAACACATCGCCGGGCTTAATGCTGAGCGCGAAACGGCGGTTGATGCTGTCGTCAAGGGTCACGAAGCCGTAAGTGATACCGACGCCGAGCTAACTCGTGTGCGCGATGAATGTTCCCGGACCCAGCACCGGCTGGAGAGTTTGAAAGAACTGGACGAAAGACGTGCTTACTACTCATCGGCAGTTCAGCTCCTGCTTTCTCAAACCGAAACGCCGCGCGACTTTCATTACATCGGCACTCTGGCCGATGCTCTCAAGGTTGATGCCAAATGGGAACGGGCCGTAGAGGGTGTGTTGGGCTCGTCTCTCCAGTCGATAGTGGTGCCCACTCCGGATGACGCGGCCCGCGCCGCGCACTGGTTAAGAGAGAATAACGGGGGCCGGGCGAGTTTCCTCGTCGCCGGACTGCACGGAGCGAGTGATGAGATAGAAACCATTTCGCGCCAGATGGAAGAGCGTCGCGCGCTGTCTCTTACCTACGCCAGCGAAGATCTCGAAGGACTTCGGATCAGCGACCTGCTGGGCGCGCCCCGGGAGTTGGTTTCAATCCTTCAGCGAACGATGCCGCAACGGATGAATGCGCGCATCGCCGGCAATCTTGACGATGCCATGACGAGGTCGTTGGCTACCGGCGAGGTTTACGTGACGCTTAATGGCGACTGGGTGGCCGGAGGTCAATTCGTTAGCGCGGGCGACGCGCGTGCGGTTGAAGAAGGGGCCGGGCTGTTGGCCTTCAAACGAGAGTTGCGGGAACTGGAAGCGCGCTCCGAGGGGTTGCGATCTGAACTCAGCTCGGCTGAGCAGGCAGCGAAACTGGCCCGCACTCGTCTTGTGGGACTGGAAGACGCGGTGGTGTATCTGAACGAAGCCATCGGTCGCGAAGAGCGCGAGGCAATGACCCGTGAACTGACGGCGACAGGACTGGCCCAGGAAATAGAGCGCACTGAGCGGCACATGCGTGTAGTTGCCGAAGACGCAGCGCGGGTGGAAGATGAGCGGCGCGACGTTGAGCAACGCCGGCTTACGGCGCTGTCCGAGGCAGAAGCAGCCGAGGCAGCACGGCTTGCGTCGGGCGAGACCGTAATCAAAACTTCTGCCTCGCTGGCCGAGGCGCGACGGGAAGCTGAATTAGAAAGTGAAGGTCTTGCCGCACAAAGGGCTACGGCCGCTGCGGCTGCGGAAAGAAAGCGCGCCACCGCGACTGAACTGCGGCGCCTGGAAGGCGAGTATGCCGACCTCGCAGCCAGGGTGGAGCGGCATAGATTTGAAGTAATTGAAATCACCACTCGTATTGAAGAGTTGCGTCAGTCGATTGCCGTGCTGGAGCAGAAAGCCAATCGCGTCACCGAGGAACGAGCCCACGAAGAGCAGGAGATCACGACTCTCTCCGGCAGACTGGAAGCTGCGCGTCAGCAAGCCGACGCGTTGTCTGCAGAACTTTCAGACCTTAACCGCCGTGCCGCGGAGATACGCGATTCGCGCGGAGGCTTCGAGGTACAGCGGGCAGAGGCCCAGGCCCGACTCACGTTTGTGGGCGAAAACTGCGCCGCCGAATTGAATCAGTCGCTCGAGGAATTGGCCAGGGCGCTGTCGCCAGAAGAAGAGTTTGATCTGGACGCGGGCCATGCTCGGGTTGAAGAGTTACGCTCCCGTATCGAAGGCTTTGGCGCGGTCAACATGATGGCCCTGGAAGAGTTGTCTGAATCAGAGGAGCGATTACTATTCTTGACTGCTCAGCGCCAGGACATCGTTGATGGCATCTGGTCGACGGAGGAAGCGCTACGCGAAATTAAGAAGCGTTCGCGCGAGAGATTCCGTCACGCCTTCGAACAGATTAATAAAAACTTTGGCGAGTTTTTTAAAGAGCTTTTTGGAGGCGGGCGCGGCGAGATGAGCCTGATAGAGGCCGACGATGTACTGGAATCCGGCATCGATGTCATCGCGCAGCCTCCGGGTAAACGTTTGCAAAACGTGCTACTGCTGTCGGGCGGCGAGAAGGCAATGGCGGCGTTGGCGTTGGTTTTGGGCATCTTCCACTATCGACCGTCGCCTTTCTGCTTGCTCGACGAAGTCGATGCTCCGTTAGACGAAGCAAACGTGGGACGGTTTACTGACAAGGTCGCGGAGATGTCCGCCGATACGCAGTTCATTGTGATTACTCATAACAAGAGGACGATGGAAATGGCCCGCGCGCTCTATGGCGTGACTATGGAAGAGGTCGGCGTCTCGAAGCTCGTTTCCGTGAGATTCGAGTGATTGCTGGGAGCGTAGTGAGATTCGAGTGATTGCTGGGAGCGCAGGCGTCTCGCCTGCAACGAGCGCCGCAGACGCGAACTCCGGTGTCTCGAGGCGAATGTTGCCCGCCGCTGAGTCGATGGTGCTACGCAGAGTTGTTGCTGGGGCCTTACTCTTGAATCTGTGGGCACGCGATTTTACGACGGACAGATAAAGGTTGCCTTCCTGAGTTTGGATCGTATCCATTCCAACAGGGTTTGCTTGGGAGGCTTTGCCGGTCGGGAGAATCGCTTCATGGCAGAGCAATTCTATACCTTGCACCCTTTGACGTGGAAGGTTTATTTCGCAGTAACACTAACGGAGCACTACCGCTGAGTGGTCGCGATTTCCTTATCCGGATTCTTTCGCTAGAATAACTATCCCGAAACGATATAGTGGCAAAGCAAACTCTCAAGGATTTGCGCGTTCTCCCCGCCGTGCTTATGATTATCAGCGCGGCGATTTTAACTTTTGCCTCTCCGTGTCTCCGTGGCGAATTCATGCAGGGAAGCCAATCACCCTTTGAGGCAAGCACCCAACAGTCACCCGATCCACAAACCACAAAACACAACGCAAGGCCGGAATCAACCCCAAAAGCCGCGCCCCCGAACGATCCAAGAACACTGGCCGAACCTCCGCTTTATTCTTACGAATTCTCACAGCCCGAGTTCTACATTCGCCACATCGTCATCGAACACGACGCCGGCGGGCGCGGGAAAATCACTTTCGAGCGGCTGAATGAAGAGGCCTCGGTGGTGGAACCCATTGGATTGTCACCCTCTGTCCTGAGTCGATTGATGGAATTGTGGCAGGCGTTGAGATTTTTGGAATCGCAGGAAGACTATCAAGCCCACAAACAGTTTCCTCACCTGGGCACCATGCGAATAACAATGGCCCAGGGCGCCCGCAAACGCACGGCGGAGTTTAATTGGAGCAACAACGCGAGCGCATCGGCGCTTGTGACTGAGTATCGACGCGTCGCGGATCAGGCAATTTTCGTGTTCGACATGTCTGTGGCGCGCGAGAACCAGCCGCTCAATGCTCCCAAGTTGATGGATTATCTGGAGTCGGCACTGAAAAGAAACTGGCTTTCGGACCCTCAGCAATTGATCCCTTTGCTAAAAGAGATCAGCACCGACGACCACTTGCCTCTGATCGCCCGCAACCACGCACTGCGTTTGTTGAAGAAGATTGAGAAGTGATTACTTCTAATGAGCTTAGGTCTTCCCCGCCCACGCCAGTTCAAGTAACGCCACCAGCACGGGTGCGTGATGTCTTCCACGTCCCGGCAGACCACCCGCATACTGCCCGCAAGCGTTAGCTCCGGCCGGATGTTAGGGTTCGTAACTAGCCGCACAACGGGCACGAGCGGGAAGCTATCGAGTC
>CAZVHN010000093.1:0-2129 GCA_964626895.1 uncultured Chloracidobacterium sp.
AGTCCGCGCGCCTGTTCCGGCGACATGTAGATGGCCGTACCCATCACCACGCCTGGGTCGGTGTTGACGACGGCGCGCGTCAGCGCCTCCGTATCAACCGAGTCTGGCGGCAATCGCTCAGTTAGTTTTGCCAAACCGAAATCGAGGACTTTCACGATCCCGTCGCGTCGGAGCATGATGTTTTCCGGCTTGATGTCGCGGTGGATGATTTTTGCTGCGTGGGCCGCCGAAAGTGCACTGGCGATCTGCGCCGCGACATCGAGCACAGCGCCAAGCTTCATGGGCGCGTTCTTCATGCGCTGGCGCAGCGTCTCACCATCAATGAATTCCGTCGCAATGAAGTGAACTGAACCGGTTTGGTCAATCTCGTGAATCGTGATGATGTTGGGATGGTTGAGCGCCGAAGCAGCCTTTGCTTCTTGAACGAAGCGGCTCATGCGATCGCGATTCGACGCAACCTCGGCAGGCAAAACTTTCAACGCAACTTTGCGGTCGAGCTTCGTATCCTGCGCCAGATACACCTCGCCCATTCCGCCCTCGCCAATCTTCGAGACGATGCGGTAGTGCGACAGAGTGGAACCGGCTGGCAGTTCTTTATTCATCTTGTTCAAATTCATTCCGGCAGATTCAGGCGTTTCAGCATTTCCTTGAATCGCGGGTCGTCGCGGAGTGGGTCCATGAACGGGTCAATCTTTAAGCGATGTAATTCCTAATCATGTTCCGCAAAGGCTTTTTCAAGCTCGGCGAAGGCCTTATCCTTGTCACCAAGAGGAGATGAGGGGGTTAAGTGCCTGTACCAAGTCATACGTCAGCATTGTCTTCCAAACAATCGGTGACCACGATGGTGCGCTTTTCGTTGAAGGCGTCCTGCACGACCGTACGGCTCATCTGGAAGTCAGCGCCCGAAAGAAGCTTGCGCTTACTATCGCGCGCCACTTTGAATTCCAGTTGACCCGCTTCGTTCTTTAGCATCAGGCAGCCGCGCTCGGCGCCGGCGATCTCAATTGCCGCATCCACAATCAGGACGAGCACGTCATCGGGCGTGAGCGAGAACCTGAAGGCCTGATGCACCTCGACGTAGCGCGCCAATCGCCGCAATTCGTCTTTGGCCGAGGCCCCGGCGGTGGAGTCGAGTTGTGAAAGGTTGAGGCTGCCGGATCGCTCGAAGATCACCGGGACGCCTTCCTCACGAAACTCAATCTGGCAATCCTTGTCACCCCCGATACCAATCTGGTCCTGGTGATGAAGTTCGGAGCGAGTGACACGCTGCCCGTTGAGGAAAAGACCCCTGGTGCCTCCTTTATCGACGAGGTAGTACGTTCCTTCTTCATAGATAATGGTGCCGTGATCACGCGAGACGCCGCTGGAAAGCAATTGCAAATCGCTCTCCCGTCTCCGGCCAATGGTGAAGATCAGCTTATCAAGCGGCAGGGTCCTTTCGACACCGAGGTGATCCACGAGCTTGAGTAGCGCCGGCTTTTGCATGGCTGGTGTTTGGGCGGCGCTGGATAGTCTGGCGCGGCTATCCGCAACCGCCGATTAAGTTAGAAAGAGGAGAGTGCGGTTGCTTCGTCGTCAAAAACCTCAAGCACCGAAAGTAAGCCCGTAATCGAGAGCAGTTGGCGCGCGTTACGCGTCGGATTGAGCAGCCTAAGCTGGCCGCCGGCGCTTTTGACGCGGCTGAACGACTTGATCAGCCCGCCAATTCCTGAGCTATCGAGAAACGGTACGTCGGCCAAATTGACGAGGAAACGCTTCTGGCCTTCTTCCAGCAGTCGGGTGATCAACGCGACGAATTCCTCTTCACCGGCACCAATTGTCAGATTACCTTGTAAATCGAGAATCACTACATTCTGGTTGGTTCTGATATTAATCGCCATCCGGTTCTTCCTCAGCCGATCTGAAGTGCATCTTCCAAGGGCTGGGTCAATTCCACGTTAATCTCTAATCGCAGCGCTCTTTTTGGAAACGGAAAACGGCCGTGAAAACAGACGCTAGCCGAACTTTAACCTCCGCCAAAGGCCCACGAAAGATACGAGCAGTTGTGGGCCGGATTGTAGCAAAGGCAACTTTGATTGTCTAAAAGTGCGGCAACTCAGGGGGACCGGTCTTCTTTCCGATTAAAGGCG
>CAZVHN010000094.1:0-1684 GCA_964626895.1 uncultured Chloracidobacterium sp.
ACCCACACTTCGTTCAGCCGCAGCGGAAGCCGGCGGTACTATTCTGTCGATGCCGACGCCAGGTGAGAAAATCATTCCTGAATGGCGTCTTTACGCCCGCTCCGCGTCGGATGACAAAGCCGGGGTGATGGCTATTCTAACCGCAGTCGACGCACTGAAAGCCCAGGGGATTGCGCCCACTTCTAACGTCAAGTTTTTCTTTGAAGGCGAAGAGGAGGCTGGTTCGTCACATCTCGGCGACATCATTCGTGGCCATCAGAAACTGCTGGAAGCGGACGCCTGGCTCATCTGCGACGGCCCCGTGCATCAATCAGGTCTGAAGCAAGTAGTCTTTGGCGTGCGTGGCGATACTAATGTAGATCTCACTGTCTACGGCGCCAGGCGGCCACTTCATAGCGGCCACTATGGAAACTGGTCTCCAAATCCCGGGCTAACTCTGGCGAAACTGCTCAGCTCGATGAAAGATGAGGCAGGACGCGTGACCATTGCTGGCTGGTATGACGACGTTGCGCCCCTGGGCGAAACCGAACGGCGCGCGATTGAGGAGGCGCCGCAGTATGATAACGAACTCAAAAGTCAACTCGGCCTGGCGCGAACAGAAAATGCGGGTAAGAGTTTGCTCGAGTTGATCAACGAGCCTTCGCTCAATATTAACGGGATGAGTAGCGGAGATGTCGGCGCGCTCGCTCGCAACGTAATTCCTACCACGGCCAGCGCTGTTCTTGACCTTCGTCTCGTAAAAGGAAACGATTATCAACGACAGGTCGAGCGTTTGATCGCTCACATCCGCAAGCAGGGGTTCCATGTCATCGACCGTGAACCTACCGATCAGGAACGGCTCACAAGACCTTTGATCGCCAAAGTTGTGCACCGCGATGGAGGCTACAACGCGGAGCGGACGCGCATGGATTTGCCGGTAGCGCTCTCCGTTATCGCTGCCGTGCAGGCCACTTCGGCAAAACCCATCGTGAAGCTCCCGACCTCGGGGGGCAGTCTGCCGCTGTCGATCATTACTAATAACCTCCGCACCGTTACCATTACGGTACCTATTGCCAATTACGACAACAACCAGCACGCCGAGAACGAAAACATCCGGTTGCAAAATTTGTGGGACGGGATTGAAACCATGGCAGCGCTCATGACAATGCCTAACTCCAGGCGGCAGTAGGCAGGAGCAGGAGGCAGGACAAGACCGGCCTTCTGCGTACCTGCTGCTTTGCCACCTGCTCCTGCTGTCTGCCTCCTGCCGTCTGCCTCCTGCTCCTGCCGTCTGCCTCCTGCCGTCTATCAGAAACCCTTCGGTAAACAAACTGATGACTCTGGCGCAATCTTGTGTGAAGATAGCGGAAACTTGAAATGGAGGCTTACCTCGTGAAGAAAACCCTTCCCCAGTTACTTGTACTAGTCCTTTTGGTGTTGGCAATAAGTACTGCGGCCCCGGCGCAAAACACCCAGACGCTTGCTCTGAACGGAGCGGTGAGACCGGATTCAAATAGTACCCTCAGTCAAACGGTACCCGGTTCTCTGGCGGCCTTGCCTGAAGCAGACACGCTCATTTACATCAACTCGCGTCGCATCTTAAATGAAGCGGCACCGCGGCTGATGCCGGAAAAAGACCTGGCGGACATGCGAAAAGGTTTCGCTGAGATGAAACAGTTCGCCGGAGTGGATCCATCGAATGTGG
>CAZVHN010000095.1:0-5582 GCA_964626895.1 uncultured Chloracidobacterium sp.
CTCCGCACTCCAAAAATGAGTTTTTCAGCAGCCAGCTAGGGTCCCGCTTCGCTCCACCCTAGGCTTTATGCTTTCGCCGCGCTTCGCGGGCTTTAAGAAAAACTTCAATCCGACAACCGTCTCCCCGTCTCCGTGTCGCCCCGTCCCTCCCCGTCTCCGTGTCTTTCTATTCTGAGTCTTTCACCCGACGTCGGGTGAAAGAAATGTGCCTTCGCGGTTTGTATTTCGATCCAGGCAGTGGATTCCACTTCAGCGCGGAAGTCGGCTGGCGCGCGTGCGACGATCCTGTCGCGGCCCAGGGTCAGAAAGACAAAGGCTTCGCTACCCATCAATTCGATTACGTAAACGCTGGCGGGCAGCCAGCCGTCATGCGGAACCGCCGAAACGCGAACATGCTCAGGACGAATACCCAGAAGCACTCGCTCAACCGCATCCAGTCTATCAAGACTCGCAAGTTGAGATTCGTCCAGGGGCAAACAAATCGCGGCAGTTGTAAAGACCCGCGCCTGGCGGTCAACTCCTCCATTGAGGAAATTCATCCCCGGACTACCGACGAACTCCGCCACAAAGCGATTCGCGGGGCGATTATAAATATGCAAAGGTGTGTCAAACTGCTGAAGTTTCCCGCTTCGCATCACTGCCACCCGGTGGGCCAGAGTCATCGCTTCGGCCTGATCGTGGGTGACATAAATCGTGGTGGTGCCAAGCTCGTGCTGCAAATGCTTCAACTCGCCGCGCATCTGGACCCGCAGCCTGGCGTCAAGATTCGAAAGCGGTTCATCCATCAGGTAGGCACTCGGCTCACGCACAATGGCTCGCGCCAGCGCGACCCGCTGGCGTTCCCCGCCGGACAGGTCGCGTGGTTTCCGGTTTAGCAGCGTGCCGATTTCGAGCAAGCTGGCCACGCGCTCAACTCTCGTGGCGATCTCTTCGCGAGAAAGTCTTCTGACGCGCAAAGGATACTCAATGTTCTCGGCGACCGTCATGTGTGGATAGAGCGCATAGTTCTGAAATACCATAGCAAGATCGCGATGCTGGGTGGGGACTCGATTGATGCGTTTGTTGCCAATGAAGATGTCGCCCGAGGTCACTTCTTCCAGTCCCGCCAACATGCGCAGAGTAGTTGACTTTCCACAGCCCGAAGGCCCAAGCAGCACGACAAACTCGCCGTCCTCGATAGTCAGGGAGAGATCGTCAACAACTTTGGCTTGGCCGAATGCCTTTGTGACTTTGCGAAATTCGATGGGCATCTTACGTAGCATAGACTTTAGTCTGTGATCTCACTTTCGCGGGCTTTCACCATTAATTAAGTCAATGCCTTGAAATCACTCCAGCCTCTACGCTTCCGTTCAGCTGCTGAAGACCATGATGTAGAGGTGAGCGTAGCGTTCCAGTAGCGTTTCTTGTACAAGCGATGCAATTTCCTTAACTTTCAGCCAAAGTGGTCCGCTGGTAGCCCGATCGAGTATTGAATCTACTTTGGCGAATAGTTTTTTGTATTCAAGCAACCTTGCATTGTTAGAGCCCTCTGGGTCGCGGCCCCGCTGCTCGCGCAGATGTTGTCGAGCTATTCGCATTTGGTTGATTACTGTCTGCGGTAAAGAGCCATGCAACCGCCAAGTTAGGAAGATCGATCTGCCGACGGGATGCCAGTGAGGAAGATTTCGTTTGTAATAGGTTTGTGATTGAGTCATTTGTCAGCTGAACGGACAGACTGCAGTCTATGCTACTTAAAGCCACCGAGGGGATGCCAGTGAGGAGACTTCGTCTGTAAGTGTGAGGAAGATTTCGTTTGCATTGGATCTCTAGTTGAGTCAACGGTACCGGACACACAGACTGAAGTCTATGCTACTTAACCCTTCACCGCACCCAGTGACAGTCCTCTTACCAAATACCTCTGCACCGCCATCGCGAAGAGTAGTATCGGCAGCATCGCCACCACTCCCGCGGCGCTCATCACGCCCCACTTAATTTCATACTGTGTCACTCGCCCGGCGATACCTACCGGCAAAGTCATCGCGGCATCGGTCTGAGTCAGTACGAGTGCAAACAAGAATTCATTCCAGGAAATAATCAGACAGAATACTGCTGTGGCCGCCAATCCCGGCGCCACCAGCGGTAGCAGCACCCGGCGCAGTGCTCCCAGGCGCGAATCGCCGTCAACCATCGCGGCCTCCTCCAACTCGCGCGGCACTTCCATAAAAAAGCCGCGCATCATCCACACCACAAAAGGAAGGTTGAACCCTGTGTAGAGAATCACCAGCGAGGCGCGAGTGTTTAATAGTCCCAGATCGCGCATCATCAGAAACAAAGGCACCGCGGTAACGATGGGGGGAAACATTCGGGTGGAAAGAATCCAGAGCGAAAGCTTGCGATCGAGCCGGCCCGGCATCTTGAATCTTGCCAGGGCGTATGCTGCCAGCGTCCCGATTACCAGCGCGCAGAGCGTGGAACAGACGGCGACAATAGCGCTCGTGATCAGATACTGGCCAAAGGCGCGGGTGAGAAACGCGTCTCGGTAATGCTCAAGAGTCGGCGTGAAAGAAAACCATCGTGGTGGCACGGCAAACTGGTCCACTTCACGCTTCAGCGAAATCGTCAGCATCCAGTAAACCGGTGCCAGCGCAAATAGGGTCGCGAGGCCGACGAGTGCATATCTGGGCAATCTTCGCAGGTTCATCACAGGCTCAAGGTAAATAACCTCTTACTCTAAAAAAACCTCATGGTCGCCCTTCCTGACCTCGAGATACTCATCCTTGAATAATCCTGGGCCACGCTTTGTTATCTCGTCTCTTCAGCTTGCAGAACCCGAATGTAGAAGGCACTGACGATATTCGTGATTATCAGCAGCACAAACGACATTGCGGCTGCATAACCAAAGTCGGAAAAGCGAAACGCCGTACGATAGATGTAGAGGCTGATTGTTTCCGTCGCAAAGCCGGGCCCGCCTTCAGTAAGAATAAGAACTTGATCGAACACGCGCAGGAGGTCCATCGTCCGCAGCAACAGGGCCACGAGAATCGCAGGCTTAAGTAGAGGTAACGTGACATGACGGAACGTTTGCCACGCGCTCGAGCCGTCGATGAGCGCGGCTTCGTAGGGTTCTTGCGGTATTGCCTGCAGCCCGGCCAGGAGAATCAGAAACATGAAAGGAGTCCATTGCCACACATCCACGGCAACGACCGAAAGCATCGCCAGACGTGGCGACGACGTCCAGGTTAGTGCCGCTGTATTCAGACCCATGCCTTTCAACGTGCCGTTTACCGCGCCGAAGTTGGGATTGAGCATTAGCCGCCAAACGACTCCAGCGACGACGGTCGGCAGCATCATCGGCACCAGCAGTGTCGCGCGAAAGAAACCTCGTCCGCGCAATCGGTTGTTCATCAGCACGGCAAGACCGAGTCCGAGAAAGAACTCCAACGTAAGAGCGCAGGCTGCGTAGACTAAGGTGTGACCGAGGGCCGCCAGGAAAAATTGATCTGAGAACAAGCGCGCGAAGTTTCCCAGACTCCAACGAGATGCTCCGCCTGAAGTAACTCGCAGGCTGAGTGTTACGGCATGAATGAGAGGATAGATGGACAGCGCCACGAGCACGGCAACCGTGGGCGCCACTAGCAGGAAAGCGAGCCTTATGTCCGAACTGGCACCCGGCAGCCGATACCCGACACCTGATTTATTTCGCGCGCTCAAGAATTTTTGCAATCTCGGCATTCGCCTGGTTCATGGCGTCTTCCGCAGAGAGTTCTCCACTGTTTGCTTTCGAAAGGTAAATACCGAAGACATTCTCGATCTCGCTCCAGAAAGGAGTGCGCGGGCGCGGCTTTGAGTTCTCCAGAGAGCGCAACTGGGCCGGGTACGCAGGAAACTTTGCTACCAGCTCGGGATCGTTGAAGAGCGACTTGCGTGTCGGCGGATTGCCACGCAATGCCGACCGCTTCATTTGTTCGGCGCTGGTGGCCCAGAGCAGGAAATCGGCCGCCGCATCCTTGTTCCTCGCATCACGAGGGACAGCAATCAGCCAGTTTCCGATTTCAGCACGCCCGGGGTTCCTGGCGCCCGGCATCACCGTGAATTCCATCTTACCGATCACTTTTGATTTACTGCCATCATTAAATGAGCTGATCCACGCCGGCCAGTTGATCGAGATCGCTGCCGTGCCTTGCAGCAGATGCGCGCCCACTTCGTCTGCATTAAAGCTTGCGTAGCCCGGCGGTGAGTATTTACCCAGCTCCAACATAAACTTCAGGGCCGCGATTCCTTCCGGGCTGTTGACTGTTGGCTGACCACTAGCGTCAAACATCTCGCCGCCAAAGGCCCAGAAGATGGGCATGAAATCGGCGACTGCCGCATTGCCCTGAGCTGCCCGCATCACGTAGCCATAGACCTTGCCGCCGTCAGGCGCGCCGTTCGTTTCCCGCTCGCTGATAATTTTCGTGGCCGCGAGCACGTCGTCCCAGGTGGTTGGCTCTTTCAGGTTGTGTCTGGCGAAGAGGTCTTTGCGGTAGAAGAGCAACTGTGAATTGCCCACATAAGGCAGCGCGTAGAGTGCGCCCGTCTGATATGGCTCGCGGCCGAGCGCAATTGAAGTCGCCACGAAGTCGTGGTCCGGGCCTGTGAGTCCGCGTGTTTGCAACAGCGGCGTCAGTTCTGTGAGCAACTGTTGTGAAGCGAATTTGGGAAACCACGGATCGTCAAGCATGATGAGATCGTAAGCGCCGGATCGCGCGCTGAGATCGATTAGCTCTTTCTCGAAAAGATTGGCGTAAGGAAACTCGGCGATGTTTATGTGGACGCCGGTCTGGGCTTCGTAGTCCAAAGCCGCTTGCTTGAGCGCATCGCCTTCAACGCCGGAGTTGACTGCCAGTGTCAGGCCCTTCGTGTTATTAGGACCATTAATCTTCTGACAACTGACAATAAGAAGGATAGTAAACAGGAAAACTGACAAAGTAGCTAGGATTCGCAAGTCAGATTGACTCCTTCAGGTTGAACTGAGCGCCCTATTGAAGCTTAGGTCGGCTATCAAAGTAAACAGTGCGCGCCAATTGCATTTTCAGACACGCTTAGTTGTTGAGTTCGTATACGCTTCGACTATGAAAAGGCGGCGGTAGATAATAGAATACCCAACTGGCACTTGGTCCTCAGTAAAATTGGTGGTTCGAAAGGTTGTGAATGCTGAAGCGAGGTCAAAATGCAAAGTAGGGTTCGTGCAGTTGTGCGTGAAGGAAGAATCGAGTTGCTGGAGGAACTCGATATTCCGGAAGGGACGGAAGTCGTAATCACCCCTGTGAATGGCGATGACTTTTGGTTGAGGAGCGGTGAACCTTCGTTAGACGCAATTTGGGATAACGCAGAGGACGACATCTATGCCAAGTTACTCGAAGTCTGAAGTAATCTTGGTGCGGTATCCGTTCTCAGATCTAACTGCCTCGAAAGTCAGGCCCGCAATCGTTGTAAATGCGCCTCACACTTCAAAAGATGTAATCATTGTTCCCTTAACAAGCAAAGTATCACCGCTCATGCCGGGTGAGTTTGTGCTGGTCAATTGGCGTGGCGCTGGTCTAAACGTGCCGTCGTCAGTAAAG
>CAZVHN010000096.1:0-3441 GCA_964626895.1 uncultured Chloracidobacterium sp.
TCCACCCCGACATAAAACGCAAGGTTCGTGCGGCCTTGGATCGTCTTGCGCAGGACCTCGAAGCCGGCAAGGCGCTGCAAGGCGATCTGCGGGGGCTGCGCAGCCTGAGAGTAGCGCGCTTTCGCGTCATTTACCGGACGCCCGCGCGCCGGGTGATCGAGATTGTGACGATCGGGCCGCGGAATCGAGTCTACGAAGAGACGCTGCGTCTTGTTTCGTCCGAGCGCAGGCGTTGACGTTTCGGCAGGGGCACGGGGAATGGGTCCGTCGGTTGGGGCGCCCGCAAGCCGGATTCGATCTTGTCAATAATCGGCGTCAGTGTAACTTTTCTCGCGCGCGCCACTATCACTCCGCCACCCAGAGGACGACCCGCTACTAAGAACAAGCAAATCGAGTCTCACCCCGAGGTCGTTGAGGTCGTTCCTGAGGTCGTTCGATTAATTTTGGTTGAGTAATGGTCGGAAGACCCCTGAAAACGAAATAACGATGCGTTTTTACACAGCTTGGACCCGGAGCGGACGTTCAAGGAACAATTCTGCAACCGACCTCCACCAGCATCATTGGAAACCGGCCTCTGTCCACGCTACCCCACCAATTGCTGCGGGAGCATTCGGTCCCAGCTCGTGAAGAAACTGGCTCGTGTAAACGCGA
This sequence comes from uncultured Chloracidobacterium sp., assembly GCA_964626895.1. Lineage (GTDB taxonomy): Bacteria > Acidobacteriota > Blastocatellia > Pyrinomonadales > Pyrinomonadaceae > PSRF01. Next base: position 652 of record CAZVHN010000096.1, read on the forward strand.
CTGTTTGCTCGCACCCCAGCTCCGACCCGATAGGCAACCGCCGGATCGATGTGGAGTGCGGATGAAATCAACAGACGCTCTGTTGGCCGCGTAATCGCCACATAGAACAATCGCCTCTGTTCACGCATCAGGGTCTCTTGTTCGGCTGGCGTACGTTCATGATCGATAAAAGGTATTAGACCAGCGACGGTACCGGCAATAATGACCACACGACTCGTCAACCCCTTCGACTTGTGCAAGCTCATTACCCGCACGAAATCGCCGGATTCCGGCATTTCGGGTTGAGTAATCGCGATCCTCAGCTTCCCGAACGCCTCCGTTGCCGTATCGCCCTCCTCGATTGAAATGCTTGCAATTTCCCGGACCGGTTCGGCCCAAGCTTCATTTTCGGGAAACAACGCACCAATCAGTTCAATGCCCTGGAGAACCTCTAGCTGCGCTAGCCTCTCTACAATGAAGCGATATCGCTCTCTTAGTTGGGCTATCCCGGCAGGCGACGCCTCCCCTTCCTCAAAACTTTGAAGTGCATCAAAAGAAGAGCAACCGATCGGCTCGCAGTGCGCGCGTAGTCTTCTATATGCGCCAGACCGCCAAGAAGGACTACCAAGTCCAAGCAGAAATCGCTGCGCCACCCGATCGTCCTGATTCGCCAGCAGCGTTAGAAAGGCAAACGCTTCCTGAGCGTTCTCGGGCTCAAGGGCCTCTTCGTGGTAGAAGCTATGGGTCGGAATCGCAGCCTCTCGCAATGCATCTCGAATACCGTATCCAATGAGCCGCCGTGGCGACAGAATCAGAATATCACCGGGTGGAACTGCGAGGTCCGCTACTAGGTGTTGAACGTATCGGGCAACGCCCTCGATCTCCGCCTCGAGCGTGGACCATTGGACAATTCTCACGATTCCGTCTGGATTCTCATTACGTGGACGCAGCCGATCCCCAGGCTGCGATTCCGCATGGTTGTGCCGAATCAGGCTATCCGCCATGCGAACAACGGTCCTCGGGCACCTACGGCAGACCTGCAGCGTTTCATCATGCGTGTGATCATGAGTCAATGCAAAATCACGAATGCCGTCCGGATTTGCATGACGAAAGCTATAAATTGATTGATCTTCATCTCCTACCACGACGTTCGACGCATGTTCGGACAAGAGATCAATAAGGACCTGCTCCGCTTTATTTAGGTCTTGGTATTCGTCAACGATCACGTGATCGAAGGCAGTCCTATGTGGCGATCCCGGGTTATTTCTAAGAAATCGGAGGGCGAGTGGCACCAACTCACCGATAAGGATGGCGTTGTGAAATCGAAGCCATGAAGTCAGCGTGGCATTGAATGCCTGATCTGCGTGTCCCTCGGGCCAACCAGGTTGGTCCGACTGCAACCGAGCCCATGCAGCTTCAAATGCCCTGATTCGTTTCGTACGTTCCCGACGATTCCCAAAGAGAGGGAGATTATCTAGGTCCTCTAGCAACGGCCCGCCTTCAAACTGAAGCGTGCCGCTCCTGTTGATCGCGATGATCGGGCGCGGTACGCGTCCCAGATAATCGAAAACATCTGCCCTGGAAAGGAGCGAAAAGCACAAAGCATGCAGAGTACCGGCGCGAATGTCTTCGCAGCCTGGGACCCCTAGTGCCTCAAGCTCTCGTACCAAATCGGCTGCTGCGGTGCGCGTGAATGTAACTACGAGAATCCGTCGCGGAACCGCCTCTTCCTGCAAAAAGCGCATCACTCGACGCTTCATCGCAAAGGACTTGCCCGTTCCGGGACCTGCCATTACCCGAAGCGGACTGTCGGTGGTCGCCGCTATGTTAAGTGCCGTACCTTCAAGACCCTGTTGCCACGTCATGTTACGTTTGAATGTTCCCGACCGGTTTGGCCTGCCGGGCGGGCGATTCAGGCAATGCTTTGCCCATATGCGTTGCCTTCCTACGAGGTTTGGGTTCCAAGTTCAAATTTGCCACCATCGCTCGTTCACAAGAGCATCTGGTGGTTTGAGATTTTGCTAGAAGTCGAATTACCGCTCCTTGCGCATTGCCGCCTTGTCGCCTCACGACCGAGGCTGTATGAAAAGACCAAATTACGAGAGACGGGCGATGATGATTCCAACGCGAGGCGGTTTCTCTTGCGTCTGACGACGTATGCATTCCACTCAAGCTCGCTTCAAATGAACTTGTGGGTTGTTTGTTCCCACCGCCGAAATGTGGGAGCGGGTTTTCACACAGCCTCGACCCAGAGCGGTCATTCTGGTCTTCAGGCAATTCAGGACTTAAAACGCTTCTAGGCGAACTGCTCGAATACCAAGCCATACTTTGTAGCATCCAAGGCTGCTTGATACATTGGCACTGGCATCGAACGCTGGGCCACCCAATTCGTTACCGTGTCTCTGTCGGCCTTGGACATTTTGGCGCCAAGAATGATGGCTGACAGCAACTCTGGCGGAAAATGCCGGGAGCCTGGTCGTCCGTCCGTTTCGAGCATTCGCCACTCACGTTCGTACGCCCAATCCTCCGCCTTGGTCAACAGCAACTGCTGCGCCTGCTCGTTTCTGTCATCGCCAAGCAGGTTCGGCAGCGGAAAGTCTCTTGTGTAAGTCACCGGCATGGCTGGCGCGAAGAACGGCAAATCTACAACGACCCGAAATTGAAGGCAGACCCCGCTGTGACTGCACGCATAGTGCGACCACAGCAGTATATTTACGTGAGTCGAGGATAGGGAAAGCACTCCCGTGTCATCTACTTCACGCTGAAACCCAGCCGCGACGGTGCGAACGAACGTCGACGGGTCGCCCATGT
>CAZVHN010000097.1:0-4364 GCA_964626895.1 uncultured Chloracidobacterium sp.
TTTGATTAGCGTGCCGCTGGGCACATGGCGTTCGCGCGGGGCGCACACTTCGCCTGACTTCGCCGCGAGCTTAGGGACCAAACCCAGTGGGGCACTGCCAGCCGTAAGAACCAGATTGTCTGGACCGATGAGATACCGCCACGACGGGTCCTGCTTCGAGGCGAAGAAGCAAAAAACTGTGTAGGCCCACTCGTGATCCACGGTCTTAATGACGTCTTGCGGAACACGGGAAACGATAAGTTGAAGTTTGTACTTCTCACCGCAGAAAGGTAGGACACCGGTACCACCCATATTGAAGCGGCCTTGGACAAAGGGAATGGCCCCCTTGTAGGATCCATCGCTGCTTCCGTAAATCAATGAACAGAACGTTTTTGGAAAGTTCTCCGCTAATTGTCCTTCACCGGCATCGTAGAACGAAAGAGACGGACTGGCCTTTGAGCCAGTCGCGTACAAGACCATACTTACTTCCGCAAAACTACGGATCTGCGCGGGGTTGCGATCTGCCATGTCGCCGAAGAAGAGCTCGGCCGCTTTAGCCATCGTCGCAGGCGCAGCCGCACCGCGGGGGTCAATTCCTAGCGCTTTGCAGCGCCGCAATAGAATCGCATCGAGACCGTTTGTGAACTTTTCAACCAAGGCAGCCGCTGGCGTGCTCTGTTGATTGTGAACAACAGATTGGTTGTTCGGCATGTTGCCTAGATATCGCCACCTGTTCGAGTCATGCAACAACCCTCTACTGGTTAGCGCCGCCACCACCGCCTCCTCGTCCTCGGCTTTGAGGAGATCGCTCAAAAGCGCTTCATCTCGCATGTCACTTTCCTTCGGCTGGTCTATCTGTGATTGAGACGTCCAGACGTTACGTACTACATAGTTGGCGCTTCCCAGAAGTCCGCGATGTGCTCCGGTGATACGGGAGCGGGCCCGAGCATTGAGCCATGACACTCAGACCTGAATAGCGTAGCGGCATGATCGTTGTGCATGGACCATCAGCCAAACCATCGGCCCTAGCAAACGCGCCCGGTCGTTCGACCGGGCGCGTGCTCTAGCTAAGGGATGTTTACGCGACCTTGACGCGAACGTGCTCAGGAAGAGAGCGCTTTTCCGTGTCGGTCAGCTTGAGCCCCATCCGAAACTTGATGTAAGCCTTAGTAGCCTGACGTGCTTGGCGGTTCGAAACAACAGACCCTGCCACCAGACACACGGATTCCCAATCGGTGTTTTTCTTACTCCAGTCAATTTCCTTCAAATCAAGCAGCCTGCCTTTCCAGCCAGAGGGATCGTCTCGCATGAGATCCGCCCCAACCCCACCAAGTGCGCGAAGCACCACGGCATGGGAGGAGATGAATTCTTGCCGCAACTCAAGCGCCTTGAGATCGCCATTCCTGACCTTCGCCCAATCCGGAATTGCCTTTGAAAGTGCGGTCCAATACTCGGTAGCGATCGCCACGAGCTCGGCGTGAGATTGCACACCTTCGGCTTTTTTGTGTGCAAGCAGTTCTTCCGTCGCATCGTAAAGCGCGGCGAGACTGAACAGTTTCGGTGAGCGAACCGGAAGCGAAACGGCATCCTTGTCAACATAGCCCTTAAAAGCGGGAACGGCTTCGGTGACTTCGAGTGTCACTTTCGCAAACTGGTCTCTCTTGTCGTAAAGAATGTCGAGGGACTTGGACGTCTTTACCACGTTCCGGTTGAGATCGGAAAACATCTGCTGCACGCGATCGCGTTCCTCATAAGGAAAAAGAAGAACCGAGATCGTTTCTTCGCCGAGGTCCGGGTTTTCTTTGATCGCTGCCGCGATTGCTGCGCAACGGTGCTGGCCATCGTTGATTACAAAGTTCGCCTGCTCAAACTCCATCGAAAGCGTTCCAAGCCCGTTATCGTCTACCGGCGCAAATTCGACCTCGCATTTGTATGACGCGGTAATCGAGGCAAAGAGGTAGCCGTCTTCGTTATCGAGTATGTACTTCGCGATGTCCGGAACGCGCTTCTTATTCAAGATGCGCTGCTCACGATCCTCTGGCGTAAATTCCGCCCAATCACGAAACGTGAACATCTTCGGAATCGCGTTGAGTTTCATGAGACACGCGTAATACGTGCGTTTACCGATGACGCCTTTCATTGCGGGGAAGCTGACTTTCATGATGAATCTCCTTTGTTCGAACTCTATGAGCCGGGGTAAGAGCGCCTATCGCTCAGTCCGGTTTTTGCGAGCTCGTGCTGCAAAGTATAAGAGCCGCACCTTATTTACGCAAGAGCTCCGAAAATTTTAGTGCGGAGCTCTATATATTATTACTCCGAGCTCCAAAACAAAATCCTAATACATTGATTTACAATGACTCTTATAATTTAAGGGTGCAGGGTCAGGTCTTGCTTTTTGCCCCTTCTGCACAGCCGGCCGCCGAGACCTCAAGCATGGGCAAGAGGCTGCACTCCACGCAACCGACCTTTCATGCCGCGCTCGGCGGTCTTGAGATCGTAGGCCGCCTGGAGATTCAGCCAGTACTGGGGCGACTGCCCGAATGCCCTGCCGAACAGCAAGGCGAGCTCCGCGGTTATCGGCCGCGTACCCTTAATGACGTGAGAGATCCGCATTGACGATACGCCGATGGTACGGGCGAACTCCGCCTGCGAATTACCGAGGTCTTCCAGCATTTCCTTGAGAAATTTCCCCGGATGTACCGCGGGCAAGCCGTTCTTGATAGCCATAGCTCTTCTACCTCAGTGGTAATCGACGATTTCGACGTCGAAGGCGTCGCCGCTTTCGAATCGAAAGCAGACTCGCCATTGTTCATTGATGCGGATGCTCCACTGTCCCTTCCTGTCGCCTTTCAACGCTTCCAGGCGATTGGACGGAGGAAAACGAAGGTCGTCAATTGCCGTGGCCGCGTTGAGTTGGGTAAGCCGCATCACCGCACGCGTGCGTATCTCCGATGGAATCCGTCGCGACTTTCCGGTTGCGAAGAAGCGTTCAGTTTCCGAAGATGCGAACGAACGAATCACGAATGCCATCGTAAACGCAAAGTTTACGATCGTCAAGAGAAAATGTGCTACCGACGGCAAGCTGTGAGCGAGAAGCATGCGGCCGCGATCATCGCCGTCCGTGATTGAGCCAGCTCAGCTCAACGCCTTGTCCGCTCTCAGTCTTTCCACGAGCAAGTCAACGAATGTGCGAACCTTTGCAGAGGCCTGCCGGCCTTCGCTGTGCAGGACATGGATGGGCAGGCTCGGCGGCTCGTCGTTGGTCAGCGCGGATTTCAACTGACCTGAGGCCAGGAACGCAGCGATCTGGTAGGACAGCAGCGGCATCACACCGAACCTCTGCACGGCCGCTACCATCGCGGCTTCATTGGTCGTTACCGTCAGTCTCGGCGTCAGTTTGACGTTCGTCGTCTTCTTGCCGGTGGTGAACTTCCTCCTACCTCGGCCGGGTCGGACCGCCGCAAGGTTCTGATTCTCTGATTCAAGAGCAAGAAGAAGAGTCCACATTTTCTCTTAGAGACACGTTTTCAGGCCAGAAAAGCACCCTCTAAGGTCTGGAGGTTCTGCGCCTTAACACGCGCGCGCTGACCGATATTCAGTGATTACAAAACGGCGCTGGTAGCGTGGATCGTCATTCATCGCAGTCTGTACCGGCCAATATTTCGTCCCCGTTCTTATCTTCCTTTGCGTCCCTTTGCGTTCTTTGCGCCTTTGCGTTAGGTGTAGGCCATAGCCAGACGGAGGGGCGGTTCTGAGAAAAAAAGCGGGCTAGAATGTGCCACGCACAAAAGCGCCCCTGGAGATGAAATATGCACGATCTCGTGATTGAGAACGCCCGAGTCATCGATGGCCTCGGCGGCCGCGCGATAGAAGGCGGTGTCGCCATCAAGGGCGGCCGCATCGCGGCTGTCGGAAAAAATCTCGGCTCGGCCCAAACGCGCGTAGACGCGGACGGACAGGTGTTGGCTCCGGGCATCGTCGATCTGCATACGCACTTCGACGCGCAGCTCACCTGGGACAGTTTCGCCACGCCATCGCCGAGCAACGGCGTTACCACGGTTGTCATCGGTAACTGCGGCTTCACCATCGCGCCCTGCAAGCCGGAGCATCGCGACCTGACGCTGCGCAATCTCGAACACGTGGAAGGCATGCCGTTGGAAGCGTTGCGTAAGGGCGTCGACTGGGGCTTTGAAACTTATCCGGAGTACCTCGATCTGCTGGAGCGCAAGGGTTCAGTGCCCAACGTGGCCTCGTTCTGCGGACACTCCTCGGTCCGCGTGAATGTCATGGGCGAGGACGCCATGAAGCGCAAGGCCATGGATGCCGAGGTCGCGCAGATGAAACGGATTGTTCGCGAGGCGATGGACGCAGGCGCGATCGGGTTT
>CAZVHN010000098.1:0-6301 GCA_964626895.1 uncultured Chloracidobacterium sp.
GGTCTGAAAGACAGCTCGGTGATGGAGCGTAAACGCCTCGTCGAAACTGAGGGCGGTCGCCGCAGTCGCCATTTCCTTGGGCATGGGCTGTATCAAGGCTCTAGCTTGTCCGCTCATTGATCACCGCTCTCAAGGGTGCTAACACCGCAGGGTGCTGATTTATGACAACTTTCTAGACAACTTTCTAAAGGCTACCTGCGTTACTGGCTTTTAGGCAGTATATTGTAGTCTGAGTCAAGTCTTGCACCAATGAAATGAGCGGTAACAGAAAATTTGGAGTTCGAATTCGATGGCCAGTTGAACGCTCGACTCCTCAGGAAAGTTCAAAATGTCCGGAATCCCAAGTATCGGAAAAGATACAGATCTGATTCAGAAACCCGAATCAAAATCCACAGCGGCGCTAAGTAACAGTCCTTTCATGCGCGCCTGTCGGCGGGAGCCTGTTCCCTACACGCCCATTTGGCTGATGCGCCAGGCCGGACGATACATGAGCGAATATCGGGAAGTTCGAGCGCGTATGAGTTTTCTCGAACTCTGCAAAACCCCCTCGCTGGCCGCGGAAGTGACGGTCACAGCGGCGGAGCGCCTGGGAGTCGATGCAGCGATAATTTTTGCGGATATCCTATTGATTGTAGAACCGATGGGAATTGAGTTGGAGTTTGCCAAAGGCGAAGGCCCGACGATTCACAACCCCGTGCGCATTTCCCGGGACGTTGATCGCTTGCACGAGGTAGGTGACGTCGACTCACTCGAGTTCGTGTTTGAGGCAATCAGGCAGACTAGAGCCAGTCTGAGGGGCGATTTGCCGCTGATTGGGTTTTCTGGAGCGCCTTTCACGCTCGCCTCCTACATTATTGAAGGTAGCGGATCGAGAAACTATGTCCATACGAAATCACTGATGTATACCGACAGCGGCGCCTGGCATGCGCTGATGTCGCTGATCGCGCGCGCCCTGGTTAAGTATCTCAACGCCCAGATTGCCGCCGGCGCACAAGCTGTGCAGTTGTTTGATTCATGGGTTGGCTGCCTTGGTCCCGACGATTATCGCGAGTATGTCTTGCCCCACACGCGGAGCGTTATTAGAAACCTTACGCCGGGGACGCCGGTCATTCATTTCGGAACCGGAACCTCCGTCTTACTCGAATTGATGCGCGAAGCCGGTGGCAATGTGATCGGACTCGACTGGCGCGTGCGGCTGGATGAAGCTTGGCAACGCATCGGGCACGACGTCGCTGCAATGGGCAATCTCGATCCCGTGGCTCTCTTTGCCGGCCAGGATCATATCCGCGCTCAGGCGAAGAAGATTCTCCAACAGGCAGCCGGGAGACCAGGTCACATTTTCAACCTGGGCCATGGGATTCTCCCCGAGACTCCCGTCGAAAACGTGATTGCGCTGGTCGAAATCGTTCATGAACTCAGCGCGAAGTAGAGCCGCACGTAGCTCAACTAGCGCTGAAAGCGCGGCAGAAGGTAGCCAGGGGCAAGCGCCGAAAGCGCGCAGCCCCTGGAAACAGCAATAAAATAGCTTCGCCCTGAAAGGGCGAGGAGCCACGGTTGACCCGCAGCCAATCCCTGTCGCCCTTCCAGGGCTCGGAGATGGTGGTGGAGCATGGTCCAGGCGCTGCGCGCTTTGCGCTTGCACCTGGCTACCTTCTGCCGCGCTTTCAGCGCTAGTTGAGCTGCACGCCAGACGTGATCAGCGGCTCCGAAAGTCTGTGCCACTCACATGAACCAACCCTTTGATGCACTGCTAGTCGTTTCATTCGGCGGGCCTGAAGGAATGGCTGATGTGATGCCATTTCTTGAAAACGTCCTCCGTGGGCGAAACGTGCCGGCGGAGCGGATGCGCGCTGTGGCCAAACACTATGAGATGTTCGGCGGCGTCAGTCCTATCAATGAGCAAAACAGAAATCTGATTGCGGCACTCCAGGAAGAGCTGGCTGCGAATGGTCCGCGTCTTCCAATCTACTGGGGCAATCGGAACTGGCACCCGCTTCTCGCTGATACTCTTGCGCGAATGGCCGCGGATGGAATCAAGAATGCGCTGGCTTTTGTTACATCTGCATACAGTTCCTATTCTAGTTGTCGGCAGTATCTGGAGAACATAGCGGAGGCGCGCGATCAAGTAGGATCCAGCGCGCCGCAGATTGATAAGCTACGAGCGTTCTACAACCACCCGCTGTTCATCGAATCGAATGTTGACTGTCTTCAGGTTGCTCTGAGCAGTATCCCCGAGGCGAAACGTGCCTCGACCAGGATTGCGTTCACCGCTCACAGCATCCCGCAATCGATGGCCGACAACTGCCAATACGAGTCTCAACTCCAGGAGACCAGCCGGCTGGTCGCCTTAGGAGCCAACCGTGGGTCCTGGCGACTTGTTTACCAGAGCCGCAGCGGACCACCGACTCAGCCATGGCTTGGCCCGGACATACTTGACCACTTGAAAGAATTGAAACGCTCCGGCGCGACCGATGTCGTGATCGCACCGATCGGTTTCGTTTCCGATCACATGGAAGTCATCTATGACCTGGACACCGAAGCGCGGCAGTCTTGTGATGAGACGGGCTTGAATATGGTGCGCGCTTCAACTGTTGGTACGCATCCGTCTTTCATACGGATGATTCGGGAACTAATGCTCGAACGGATGAACCCCGGAGGCAGGCAGGGAACTCTTGGTGCGCATGGGCCGAGTCATGATGTTTGCCCAAAGGGCTGCTGTCTTCCAAACAATTCAAGGTGAGGCAATTTGCAGGTTGGGAAGGTGGGCAAAGCAAAGCGCGCCCCCGCTCCAGCGTAGCGTCACCAACTTTATTTTTCTTCAAGACTACATTGGACCGAGGATGCATATGAAGTCCGGAGTTTTTCTAGCCAGCGGAAGACGCTACGCTGGGGCGGGGGCGCGCTTCGCTTTGCCCACCTTCCCAACCTGCAAATTTCCTGAGCTTGAAGTGCGCTCGGTTCAGTAATCGAGCGGCGCTCTTTTATGACAAGCATGAAGAGAATCATAATCATCGGCGGTGGCATCACGGGCTTAGCCGCCGCGCATCGGCTCATCGAACGCAGCAAAGGGACCGATGTGACGGTCCTGGAAGCAAGCTCGACGCTGGGAGGCACGATTCAGACCGAGCATCGCGACGGATTTCTGCTGGAGCGCGGTCCGGATTCGTTCATCTCCGAAAAGCCTGAAGCGCTTGAGCTCGTGAAGCGCATAGGGCTCGAATCCCAACTCATCGAAACGAACAAGGAGCATCGACGCAGCTTTATCGTGCGAAACGGAAGGCTGCGCCCAGTGCCGGAAGGCTTCCAATTGCTAGGACCGTCACGTTTGTGGCCTTTTGTTACCAGCGACATCTTCAGTTGGACCGGCAAAGCCAGGATGGCCCTGGATCTGCTGTTACCGCGAGGCAATGCCAACGAAAACATCGATGAGAGTCTGGCTCAGTTTGTAAGACGACGGCTCGGACGCGAGGCCCTCGAACGCATGGCCCAGCCGATGGTCGCAGGAATCTACACGGCAGACCCGGAGCGACTGAGCCTGCGAGCCACCATGCCGCGGTTTCTCGAAATGGAACGCAGGGATCGCAGTGTGATTCTGGGAATGCTGAAACGGGCGGGCACACAGAACAAGGCCGAGATCAATAGCACAAGCGGAGCGCGTTACAGTCTTTTTCTTTCCTTTGACCGTGGGATGCAAACGTTGGTCGACGAGCTTTCCTTAAGGCTTCGTCGAGCATCAGTGCAGCTACATGCAAAGGTCGCGTCGCTCCGACTAGATCGTTCTTCAGGAGGCTGGTTGGTCAATACAGAGTCGGGCGTTTCCATTCGCGCTGACGCGGTCTGCATTGCCCTTCCCACCTACGCCGCTGCGCAGTTGTTACAAGAAACGCATTCCGAAATGTCTGAGGAACTCAAGTCGATTTCATATGCTTCAACGGCAACGGTGAACCTCGCATACCATCGGGGAGACATACCACATCCCCTCGAGGGCTTTGGCTTTGTTGTGCCGTTTATTGAGAAGCGGTCTCTAATTGCCTGCACCTTCAGCAGCATTAAGTTCCCGGGCCGGGCCCCGAACGGATCTGTGTTATTGCGAGCATTCGTTGGGGGCGCCTTACAACCTGACATGTATGCTCTAGACGGAGTCCAAATGCGCCAGCGTGTTCAAGCTGATCTGCGTGAGCTTCTGGGTATTGAGAAAGCGCCGCTCTTCAGCGAAGTGACTCGCTGGCCTCGGTCGATGCCTCAGTACGAAATCGGCCATCTGGATCGAGTCCAAAGAATCGACAATCATCTAATTCAACTCCCGACTCTCAAACTGGCCGGTAACGCTTACCGAGGCGCAGGCGTCCCCGACTGTATTCGCAGCGGGGAGAAGGCTGCTGAAGCGCTGACGTCCTTTTTTGAGACTGAGGGTTAGTCTATTGACAGACACTCCGGGTTGGAATAGAAGCATAACAGTCCGTAAACGCCCCAATTTGGCCACACAGTCTAAGGAGGTCACATCATGTCAGGTGAGCAGCCCGCCCACGGATCTTCGAGAATCCAGACTGAACAGGCGCTGAGACAAATGAATGACGAGTGGGTTAAGGCGTTGGTCAGGGCCGACGGCGGGACGCTGGATCGCATTATGGCCGACGATTTTTTCTTTGCTTACCCGATGGAGGGTGATGATAAGGCACAGTTCATCGACGATGTGATCTCGGGTGATGTGAAAGTCGAATACCTTACTCGCGAGAACGTTCGGGTCCGTATCTGGGGAAGCACGGCTGTATTAACAGCAAAGGACTCAGCTAAATGGTATTACAAGGGGCGAGACTTTAGCGGCCACTACAAGATCATTCACATCTATTCATTGCGGGACGACCGCTGGCAACTCGTCTCTGTTCAGGCCTGCCCGATGACGTGAAAGTCGGAAGTCAGGAGTCAGGAGTCTGGGAGTCAGGAGTCGAGATTTTTAGCGTAGAGGGATTTTCTCTTCGGAACCTCTACATCCTCATCAACCTCACACAAAGAAAGGAACAGCAAAATGGCTACCTTCAAGAGATTTGAAGATATACAGGCTTGGCAAAAAGCCAGGCGAGTGACCAGGAAGATTTATGAGGCAACTGCGACGGATCGTTTTGCCCGGGATTTCGGGCTGCGCGACCAAATTCAGCGTGCCAGTATTTCAATCATGGCCAACATCGCCGAGGGCTTTGGACGCCATACCGACAAGGACTTTGCCAACTTCTTGAGCATGGCCCACGCATCGGTTTCGGAGGTTCAGTCCCACCTACACGTAGCGCTTGATCTGTCCTATGTTTCCGAGGAGCTGTTTACCGAGGTGGACGGGCTCCTCGATGAGGTCTCACGAATGACCCTCGTTCTTGCTCGACACCTTCGTGCAACAACGCGAGCGCACAGGAGATCTAAAGGAGAGACTTAGACTCCTGACTCCTGACTCTAGACTCCTGACTCTAGACTCGCGTCAGAGATATATCACGTAGGAACTGCGCCAGACTTTTGCAGGGATAGACCCAGGCGCGGCCGTGGTAAGCAGGATTGAGTAGTCGTCGCCTGAAACGGACCGGGAACGCTGGGTGGCTTTCATTTCCGCGGCCGATGAGGCGAGATCGGAATCCAACAAAGCATCCTGGGGGCGGACGAGCGCCAGGCGGCGCAGGCACTGGTACAGATGTTCCAGACCTGATCCGGAAGGTCCGAGGTCGGCGCCGAGAATCAAACGCACCTCGGCCCCCTCGTCAATAAAGTGTTTCAAGTGAGAGGCTGCGCGAATAACACCGTGCTCGAATCGTTCCTGGAAACTTCCCAACTCTGACTCGGGCACCGGCCTGGTATCAAGAATGATGGTGATGCGGCGTTCGTCTTCTGACGTGAATTCGCGCACCGTGAGACGCCGCGCACGGGCCGTGGCTTTCCAATCGATATGGCGCAGATCATCCTGGGCCTGGTAATCGCGAAGTGAGAAAAGATCGTGACCGGCACCACGGCGCATCGATGCCATGCGCCCGGCATACATCGGCAGCAGGTGTAACTCGTCTCCGATTGGTTCTGGTTTCGGATAGACTACGATGTCGACATTTCGCGTTTTGAGTCGTCGCCGTCTGCGTAGGAATCCAAATGGAAAGCGCGTGGAGAGTTCGAAGCCATTGATGAACACATAGCCACGCTCGGGAAAAATTTGCTCCACTCGCTGTTCTGCGGCGGCCCCATGAGGTAGGTAAGTAAAATAAGCTAGAGTCCGTTTGTGATGCTGCTTTAGTTTCAGTCTGCGCTTCCGACCTCCTCAGGAACTCGTTGG
>CAZVHN010000099.1:0-13903 GCA_964626895.1 uncultured Chloracidobacterium sp.
CTACACGACCCCGTTTCCAACTGGCACGCCGACCTGGCGTGGGGCGGGGCTTCGTTTGCACGCAGACTGGATCTTTGTCCGTAACCTGGATGTCACTCGTTGGGGTGTCGCGCGACCTTTGAATGTTTCAGACCACTGGCCCATTTGGGTGGAGATGGCATTTCAGATTTGAGATCTCAGATTATTTCAGATCAGTACTGTCCTAACGTGCGTCACGGCTCGCAATCACACTTGTCGCGGCGCCACTTGAGTGATGAGTAAGGTCAAGACATTAGCAATGATCACCATCTCCAGCCGCGACAATCCCCTTCTCCGCCAGGCGCGTTCCGTGCGCGATGGGAAGATAGACGACTTGATCTTTGTCGAAGGGTTGCGGCTGGCGGAGGAAGCGCTGCACTCTGGACTGGAAATTGAAGCCGTCATCTACTCCGGTGAGATTGCCGAAAAAGAAAAGGCGGCACGTTTCCTAGAGGCAGTCGCTTTAGTTTGTAACCGCGTGGCCTCGGTCAGTGAGAAGCTGTTGGCGACAATCTCGTATACCAAAACTCCCCAGGGCATCATTCTCCTTGCGAAGCAACCTGAATCCGGAAAAGCTAAATTAGAAGTGTCGGAAGGGCGTCCCCCCTTGTTAGTAATCCTGCACGGCATCAACAATCCAGTAAACGTGGGGGCGATCATCCGAAGTGCGGAGGCCGCAGGTGCAACAGGCGTAATCACCACCGGCAACACGGCCGACCCGTTCTCCCCTAAGTCGTTACGTGGCGCCATGGGTTCGGCTTTCCGGTTGCCGATTTGGAGAGGTGCAAGTTACGGCCCTGCTCTCAGCTGGTGCGCCGCGCACAACATCAAGACCGTCTGCGCGGACGTGAAAGCTAGCGCCCTCTACACTGATATAGACTGGACAACACCCAAGGCTTTGATTGTTGGCCCCGAATCAACTGGACTCAGCCTCGAAGACGTGACCGCCGCTGATGAAGCTGTCAGGATAGGAATGCACGGCACCGTGGAGAGCCTTAACGTCGGCGTCGCTGCCGGAATCCTGCTTTATGAGGCGGCCCGCCAAAGAGGTTGATTGCTCAAGCCCCGCTAACTTGCAGGTCAGGAAGGTGGACCCTGTCCCCGCTCTTACGACCAAGACAAGAACGGTTTAGACTAACAACTCAATTCATTCTCAGTTTGCGGAGTGGCTTTCCAGCTTGAGGCGGGGACAGGGTCCACCTTCCTGACCTGCAAATTACCGTAAGTCGTCTTTGGGTTTTCACACAGCCTGCAGCCCAATATAGAACCTCAATGCCACAAACCGAGGATGACGCCGAACAGCGTAAACTGTGCGACGTGATACCCGGCATCTATCAGGAACAGCTTGAACGTGCGATTTGCAAATTGGTAATTGATGCCGAAAGAGGTCGCGACCCAGCAGGCACCGATGGCCAGGCCGTCGCGAACGGCAGTGTTCAGCGCCGGGTTCCGTCCGAGGAACAAGGCAAACACTGTCGCTGCAATTAGTGAGAATAGAAACGAGACTGCGAATACGATCGCGCCATGCCTCTTCGGCTGATCGTTACTCACGCCCGCTTCACGCGCCCAAATCTTGCCGAATAGCGCCGGCGAGTACCAGAGTCCGCCCAGCAAGAAAGCGGAGGCGGCCGCCACAAGCACTGCCAGAAAGTTGATCTGTTCCATGTAGTTTCCTCCTCATCACCGGCGATCAGGAAATGCGTAAGAGTTCATCTGGCGGTCAAATGGAAATGCAAATAAGTTGCGCCCTGATAACCTGGCCCATTCGTAGTCACCCGATAGTTAACAAGGCTCTTTTCCTTTACGATTTCTCGCACGACAGCAAAAGTATCAATCAACGACTCTCGATCTGCGTCTGATAGCTCACCGATGTTCTTTATGTCCTTCTTTGGGATGACGAGATAGTGAATGCGCGCCTCGGGAGCTGGGTGTTCTATGACGATCGTTTTATCCGTTTCTTTGACAACGGCAGGAAAGATCGCTGGGAATCTTTGAATTCCCACAGATGTCAGAAGGCCCAGCAACTCATTAGCCTGGTAGCAGGTTCCTCCACACCTATTTAACGCTAAAAAGGACCGGGGCTGGGTACGGGAAAAAAGATATCCCCCAATTGCGATGCCAATTGAAAGAGCGAACAGCATCAGTAAGACCGTTCTGGCATTCTTCATGAGCAGTGTCCTATGTTGCAAGAGTGTCGTGCTGGTCGGAACGATTCGCAATTACATCGCAGCCGCGAGATTATATGTGAGGTTGTGAAGAAAGCGATCCACTAAACGACACGAACCAACACGAAATGCTGTGGAGTGGTCACCCGTCGGAGGTCGCCAGCCTGTTAGCTGCAATTCGTCTCAACTTCTCTTCTCTGCTCAGTTTTCGCTCGTTGTATCCTCGTTCGGCGAACAGCTGGAGCTTTTCCAGCCACAGCGTTTCCATGAAGGCTAGCTCTTTTGCCTGGTCAATCTGTTTATCGTCAGGAGGGCTGAATTCCTCGAGGATCTCGAAAGCAAAGTTTTGGCTTCCAAGCTGAGACCAATCCGCCTGGAGTGATTTGGTCGGATGAAGACCAGCGGACAATTGAAATTTGTGTCGGTTGATGATTCCGTGAAGGTCGCGGCCCGCGGCGACAAACACCTTGTCATCGACGATGTTTCGGATCAGGAAAACACCCATCGGAACATTGCTCTGCTGATAGTTCTTCTTAAGTTTCTTCCGATCTTCTTTCTTCATTTCACCTCGCTCTGTCAGAACGGGGAGCGGTAGCGACCTGGTTTCAACTTGGGAAGCACGACCCGGTCGCTATCGCTCGCGGTTCTGACAGGTCCTCGAGCCCGATCAACATTTCTCCAGCCTGTCCTTGGCCGATAGAGAAGATACGCACCTGCTGGACGCGAGGCAGGCTGAATTCCACGGTCTTGTTTTCGTTGTCCAGCACGTTTACCAGTTGCGCAACGACAGGCAGCTTGAGCGGGGGCAAGCCACCCTTCCCAACCTGCGAATTAACCAGGCCCTCTTTCGCTTTTCACACAGCTTCTACCGCTCGTCAGTTCTATACCTCCGTGGCATTCCCGCCTATTGAACAAACCGAACAGTACCGGAATTCACTTTCCGGGCGTCAGTCGAATTAGGCCTGTGGCGTCGCGCACCAGGACGTCCTTGCCAAGTAAGACAGGCATGGCCCAGGTCGCGGCATCCGCAACGTCGTAACGACGCTCCACCTCAAAATCCTTAATGGCCCGCCGCGCTATGATCAGGTCCGCGCCATTAGTGAGATAGACGATGTGGCTGGGCGTGAGAAGCACCGAGGCATGATCGCCGTCTCGCCCTTCAGTGCTCCAGCGAACTACGCCGGTCTTTGCGTCGAGCGCCACAAACTGACCTTTGCGTTTCGAGGAATGACCGTAGATCAATCCGTCACCATACACCGGCGAACTCATGTACATCGCCACATCCGGGTTCTTCCAGGCTTCCGTAGCCTGCCATTTAGCGTTGGCCTGCTTGAGCGTGTAGGCGTGAGTGCCTTGACGCGTACCCGAGACCACGAGATGCGAACCGGTCCACAAGGGTGTCACAATGTTTTCGTGCCACTCGTCGGGAAACGGAGTTGACCAGAGTTCGCCGCCTGTCTTCGCGTCGATACCCACGATTGAGCTGTTAGTCATCGTCACTATCTGTACCTTGCCTGCGACGTCGATAACAACTGGCGAAGCATAGCCGGGTCCTGCGCCTCGCCACTCCCATTTTTGGGCTCCGGTCGCCGGATCGAGCGCCAACATCCGGCCACCATGCACGTCGCTGCCCACCTGGACTACCACCAAACCGCCGCTTGCCAGTGGTGAAGCGGCCGTCCCACAGAAGAGTTTTGAGGTGTCAACCGTTTTCGAAAAGTCTTTGGTCCAAAGCTGCACGCCCTTTGCCGTGTCCCACGCGCTGAGCACGCCGGTTACGCCGAGAGTGAAGAGACGATCACCGACCACCAGCGGAGTCGCATTCGGGCCTTTCGCCATGCTGACGGCGTACTGGTTTTTCTGAAAAGGCGCCGCGTATTTCTGCTGCCAGATGATCTCGCCTTTAGCCAGGTCAATTGCGGTAACGACCTCTTCTGGATCGCGGCGGCCGTGAATGAACACACGCCCGCGGGCCACGATGGGCGATGCGTAGCCTTCTCCGATCTCCACTCGCCAGAGTCGACGTAGTGATTCCGGCCACGACAATGGGGCGCTCTTCGCAGGTACCAGGCCATCACGGCTCGGTCCGCGCCATTGAGTCCAGTCCTGTGCCGTGGCGGATTGGAAAAAACTCAATAAGAGCGCGGCAGCGATCGCAATGTTTCGCCAGATCATGTGTACGTTGTCCAGACGAAGCGCTGCGAACGAAGGAGTGAAGGCATTTATCGTCTCGATCCGCGTTTCCAAGTCGCGTTCCAGCCGACATACTTGCCGATTAGGTTGATTGCTCACTGATGTTTCCTCCAATGGATCTATGAGGGCCACTTCTTAACGTGCGGTCTCGGAGTACATTTGTTAACACCGACGGCTTGGTTTATATGACGACTTTTGTTGGAAAAGCGAATTTGAACTGCGAAGAGTCTGCTGCTCGACGCGTAACGTCGGTGAGATTTTAGCGCGGTATTCAAGGCCGGGAAAGCAAAGCTGTCTGAATATCCTGTCGCGTCAGCGACGACTGACCGACTCCAGCGGCTTTGCCGCCTCCCGTGCGGTAAGGCTCTGCCTTACCGACAATGCCTACTTTACCCATGAGGCTGCGCCTCTCGGTACCGGAGGCGTAGCCTCCAAATCATTTTAGGTGCCTTCGGTAGGGCATAGCCTTACCGCACGGGAGGCGGCAAAGCCGCAAGCGTTACACCGATCTGAAAGCCTTAATCAAAAGCCCGTTATGATTTTTGCTCGATCCGCGTTCATCCGCGCAAATACGCGGCTAATGCTCTTAACTAACGCGACGAGGTGTTTGGAGATCTTGGAACCCGGCCTTGAAAGACCAGGCTATCGTCGCTACGCGACGCAACGCCAGGTGAAACTATTCTCTGACAAGTTTTATGTTTACGATTCAGGGGCTTTCGTGAACTTAGCCCTATTGTCGCGCCGTCGTTTCAGCTAGAATAACGCCGTTCCCAGGAGTTTACTTCCCTTCCCACGCAGTTCATGAATGGGCTGCGTTTTTTACACAATCGTACTGACCGGGTGCCGGGTGCTGCAGGTGGCATAGACTTCAGTCTGTGATTCAAGTCACGCTAGCTTAACCAATGGCCGTTGCAATACATCCGGCAACACAGACTAAAGTCTATGCCACCTGCGGCACCCGACGCCCGGCACCCGGCACCTACTGTTCGGAACCTACTATGGCGGGAAGCGTACTTGAGATTGCATGACTGAAAAACTAAACCCACTCCCGAAAAAGAATCGAAAAGAGGCGTTGCCCGAACGCCTGCTTCGTCGCGTGCTCGAGGGCATGGGCGACGTAGTTGATCGAAAGTTTGGCCGAACGGTTGAACCGAAGGGTGGGCTTACCACCTCACAGTTGATTGAACGCATGAAGCGTCTGATCGACGAGCGGGTGCGTGACGAGGGGCGCAAGGGGCGCATTGCTCCGCACAATCTAAAACTCAAAGTCGAATGGGGCACGCATTCGGAAGCGCCGCCGGAAATCTTAAAAGAGCTGGAACATGAAGTTCTCGCCGAAGCTATCGATCACATCAACGATCATCGATACCGCACCCTCGCTCCGGTGAAGGTCGAAACAGAAGTAGACATTTTCACCACCGGCGTTTCAGTCGACCCGACTTTTGGCGAGTTTGAGGAAGAGCTCAAGAAAGAGGACGAAGCGAAACGGGCCGTTATCGATCCTCACATTCCGAAAGGAGTCCCCCCTGCGCCCGATGTGACTATTGCCGCGCGGGTGACGCGGCGCGATGGCACTGTCGAGGTTCCGCTGATCTTCAAACCTGGCGGTAAACGTCTAAATGTGGGTCGCGCTTCCGACAACGACCTGTCGTTGAACGACACCAGCGTCTCCAAAATCCATGCCACCCTGTTGTTGAACTTCGAAGGTACCCTGCTCGTCGCTGATACCGGATCGACCAACGGCACTTACATCAACGGACGTCGCATTGCCTACGGAGAGGCGCGGCAAATTGAAGCCGGCGATGTGGTGGGGTTTGGGGATGTAGAAGTGCGTTTCAAGAGAGACTAAAAAACGAATGCACAGCCAGGAATAGAATATCGCCAAATGTCATTCTTGCTACTGCTACAGTCGCCAACACCAACCGTGGTCGCCCCTCACGTGCCCGAGAGGATGCCGGCGTTGCTCACGCTGATCTATGTCGGCGGCTTCGGGCTGATCATTTTATTGTTACTGGTGTCGCTTTTCAGGAATCGGCGGCGCCTGAGGGCCACCGCAGTTGCAGTCCCTGAAGACCTTCCGACCGAGGTCAAAAAGCGTCTCGGCTCGACCTCTACAAATAGAGGTCTGCGAGCCCTGCGCTGGCTCTTTGTAATGCTGGCCCTTGGTCTACTTGGTTTTCACGTCTACTGGGCCCACTACGCACAGGAGAAAAACGAGAAGTTTCAGGAATTATCCTACAAGGACCTGCGCAATCGCCGTCTCTCAGAGTCGACGCTTCGCGGCTGGATGCTCGATCGCAGCGGGAAGCTCGATCGGGCCCTGGCTTTCTACCGCCGCGATTCAAGTGGCAACATCACGCGGCAGTATCCCATGGACAAAGCGATGGCCCACATCTTCGGTTCAGACCGAGGCGATCCGGGTCTGGAGCGCGCGCTTTTCGGCGTTCAGAGTGGAGCGCTGCCTGAGGCGCTACAGGTGGTCAAGGGTGAGACTCTCCAGAACAAAGGCAATACCGATGTGGTTCTGACAATCGATCGAGACCTGCAGCAAGCCGCTGTCGATCAGTTGAAGGGCAAACACGGTGCCGTGGTAGTGCTGAATCCTCAGACTGGCGAACTTTTGGCGCTGTACAGTGAGCCTTCTTACAGCCTCAGGGAAGTCGAAGACGCAACCACATGGATTCGGCTGGCAGCCAACGAGCGAGATCGACCGCTCGTCAGCCGAGCGTTGGGCGCCTATTACATTCCTGGGTCGACTTTTAAGACCGTGACGATGACGGCAGCTTTTGTTGCTGGTATCGAGGACACGGAATTTGTTTGCAGCGGCGGTGGCTACTATGCGGCCCCAGGCGCAAACGTTATTTATGACGATGCCGGACCGGGCGAGGTACATGGCAGGATCGGGATCGATGTCGCTTACGAGGTTTCGTGTAATCAATACTTCGCGCAGATGGGCGTCAAACTGGGGCCGGAGCGATTGAAGCAGGCAGCACAGCTACTCGGGATTGGAGCTTACGACACCCCCGCAGAAGCCTTGCGTGGCCGGAAGGAACCTGAACTCTGGAACGCCAGCACCGAAGCTGTGAAGCGTGCGCTGGCCCCACGCGAAGCCACAATAGTAACCGGCAAACAAGTCACCAGATATGACCTGGCGCTGATCGGATACGGGCAGGGTTATGCAGGTCAGATGACTCCATTTCAAATGGCCCTCGCCGCCGCGGCCATCGCCAACATGGAAGGCAAGTTGATGAAGGCGAAGATCGAGCTAAATCGCCAGCCTGAAGTCTTCAAGCAGGTAGTTTCGGCGCAAGCAGCGCAAAAAATGCGCGCGATCATGGGCCGAGTAACAGGCGGTTCGAGCGGGACGGCAAGAGGAGTGTTTGCGCCGGTAAAAGCCGCCGGAATCAATACGGGAGGTAAAACGGGAACCGCGCAGAAAGTAGTCCCCGTTTACGATCCGAAGACCGGTGCTCCGAAGACGAGACGTCGAATAGAGAAAGACAACCGAGGCAACATCATTCGCGAATATGAAGAAACCATCATGGATGAACAGAATCCCCGGATCGATGGTTGGTTTCTATGCATTGCGCCCCTCGAGCGGCCGCAACTGGCTATGGCGGTGATTGTTGAGGGCGGGGGCTATGGTTCACGCTCGGCGGCTCCGATTGCGGCGGCCCTGGTTTTAAAGGCGAAGGAGTTGGGATATTTCAACGCACCAACCAATCAGGGGAAGCCACCGGCAAGGCAGCCGCGGCAGAGAGGAGTCGCTCCAGGGACAAGACGTTGAATGGTGTGAAAGGCCGAAAGGACTGTTCAAGCCGGCTAATTTGCAGGTTGGGAAGGGTGGCTTGCCCCCGCTCAAGCCGACAAACTTGCTGGGCTTGAATTGTCAATTCAAGGTTGGGTGACCGGGAATCTTGAGCGGGGGCAAGCCACCCTTCCTAACTTGCGAATCGGCGAGGCTTGAGCCGTCCTCTTTTTGAGATTTTGGAGTGTCACCTTTGACGAGCCTAGCCAGTAACTGCTGACTGCTTGATATGAAAAACCGCGCATCGTCACACTTGTTCGTGCTTCTGCTAATCGTAGGCTTCGAGATCGCCGGCTATTTAGGCATCTATCGCGCAGCTCTACTGCGTGGATATGAGACCTCGATCATCGGGGCTGTCCGCGACCTCATGATGTACGTCCCCTTGGTGGTGCTGCTTCTCTGGTTGTCGCGGGTGATGAAGTTCGCAGGCAACTGGATCCTTTTCACGGCCGCCATACTTCTCTTCTCGCTGGGTATGTTGGTGCAATACCGGCTTTACAGCGACCCCGAATACAACGCTCGCAACAAAGCAGCAGCCCGCCAGGAGAAGATGGAGGCTTTGCGCACTCGCTACATTCTGGAAAACTACGATCCAGTCAAGAAACAGATAATGGGACTACCACCAACCCCAGCCCAGCCCGTGGACATCGATCAACTGCCCAGGCGTAAATCGAACTACACGCTATGGAATGCCATTACAGCGAGTTACACATGGATTCCCATACTCTCATTCGCGGCCTTCGCTGCAGCTTATTCATTCTGCGTACGCGACGGTTTTCTTTTGTGGCTGCAGCGCAACAGCTTCATCATTGTGTTGCTGACACTTCTGCCCCTGGCCGCTGCGGTCGTCACTTCTAGCGCAGGCAAGAGCCTGGGAAATATGACTCCGTGGGAGCCGGCGAAGATTCCTTTCCTCGTGGGCTTCGCGGGAATCCTGACCGCGCGCTACAAAGATCTTGCGGAAACCTACTGGGGCATTCCCCGCGCGCGCGACATCGTGCCCCTGGTCGTGATGGCCATGATTCCCTTCGTACCTTTCTTTGCCCTCAAGGACTTCGGCCAGATGCTGATTTTCAGTGGCGCCTACACCACTCTCTATCTGGTGGCGGTGCGACGCTGGCCCCAACTCCTGCTGTTTGTGGGCTCGATGTTTCTGGTGATCAGTATCCTGGTCGTCGGTGCGCTGCCGCGAGACATTCAGGAGAAGGTCCCGCTATTGCCGACCATCGCTCGCCCGATTCAGGCCGCCCTTCCCGCGCGTATTCAGCAACGATTTCATCTGTGGCTTGACGGTTTCGATCCTCCGTCTCCGGAAGTTTCCTGGTGGAAGAAGGACTATGAGGAAGCCCTCAATCAGAATCCACAATTGAAAGAGCTTGCCGAACAGAGTCCTGCGATGCAGAGAACAGTGAATGTAGATATCTGGTTTGACAAGCTTGCCTTCCAACCGGCCCAGGCTATTTTCGGAATCTCCTCTGGAAAGACCACCGGCCGTGGCCTGGGGCTCGGCTTTCCCGAAGTTATTCCAATTGCCGATTCCGATTATGTCTACGCCGCAGCGGTCGAAGAGGTGGGTTTAGCAGGCGGGGCGGTGCTGATTCTGACGGTGATTATTTTCGTGGCCGCGGGTGTTCGCACTTCGCTCGATGCGCGTGATATGTTTACCAAACTCTGCGCGGCTGGTCTCACGGCGTTTGTAGGCTTTCAGGCACTCGTTAATATCGGCGGCATTTTGCGGGCCCTCCCGATGACCGGAATTACGCTGCCATTTGTGAGTCACGGCGGTTTTAGTTTGATTACGAGCTATGCGATGCTTGGCATGCTTATGGCTTTCTCTCACCGCAATGCAGGGGATAAACTGCTTGCCAGCAGAGCTCCTGCCAGAAGTTCTTCCCCGGTCAACCTGGAGGCGGTCCAATGAGCCAGCCTGACAAAACCCTCGCCATAGAAGCACAAACCGTCACGGATCGCGGGTTGAATGAAAGACGTCCGCTCAATGAAGATTCATTTCTGGCCGATAGCGGGCGGTCCATTTTTGCGGTCGCCGATGGCGTAGGTGGTGCAGAGGCCGGAGAAGTCGCCTCGCAGACGGCCATCGAAGTGCTCGATGAAGCTTTCCGCCATCAAGGAGACGGGGACGATGTCGAGGACCTGATGGAGTTGGCCATTCAGCGGGCCAATGCTTCCATTCACCAGATGGCCCAGGAACATGCAAAGTTCTCGATGATGGCCACCACGATTGTCGCGCTCCATCTGAAAGGAAACATTGCGACTATCGGACACGTCGGAGACTCGCGCCTTTATCGCCTCACCACGGAAGGCGACCTCGTCCGCGAAACGGAAGATCATTCTGTAGTCGAAGAAGAAGTGCGCGCCGGTCGCATGACTGCCGAACAAGCTGCGCACCATCCCAGCAAGAACGTCATCAGCCGCGCTCTGGGCGCAGAAGACTCTGTCGAAGTCGATCTAAAAACCATCGAGGTTGAGGATGGAACAGAGTTTCTGCTCTGCACGGATGGCATCACGAGGCATATCCCGGACGCTGAATTGAGGCAGTTGCTGGTCACGCACGACAGTTTGAAGGCACTCTGCGATGAGTTGAAGAGCCGCTGTTATGAGCGCGGGGCGGAAGACAATCTTACCGCGGTTGTCGTCCGTTGTGGCCAGCGGATACCTTCCGACGGGCGGTCGGAAGGTCGGCAGCCAACCACCTCACCAGAGACGGAAAGAGTAGTTGCCATCAACAGAGGGGCCCAGCCGATTGCGGCGGCAAACATGGATGTTACCGAAGACGCGCTGGTTCCACCTTTCCGAGTTGCCTTTCCGGCAGGCGGCAACCGGGAAGAAGAGCAGATCAGCACGCCCGAACGGAAATTGAATATTCCCACCTCCAATACTTCCAAAGGTGGTTTTGCCAGAGCCGTTGGGCGCCTATTCATGTTCCTTGTTTTTCTCGCGGCAGTTGGCGGCGCGTTCTACGCAGGCAGGCGCTACAAAGGGCCCATACCTTTTCTGAAAGAAGAAAACGACGCGAGTGCCCAGGCTTCACCCACGCCCTTGGTGGCCGAAGACCCCCTGTTGAAGTTTGAGCAAACCCGCCGCGAGATTGATAGAGACCCGAATGGCTGGCTCTCTACTCAGATGAACGCTGAACTAACGCGTCAGGGCTTTTCCAGTGCACTGGAATCATTGGACCCGGAGTTTCTGTACCTCTATGGCAGGGCGTCGCTGCTTGCGGGAAACAGCGAAGAGGCTGCCCGGGCTCTTGAACAGGCAATTGTGAAGTCAGACATTAACCCCTCTCCTGCAAACTCCACGATACGAAAAGAGGCGACCCTGGCCCTCGCGGCTCTGGCAATAAAATTTGATAAAGAAAAGCCTCGAGCTTTGACGCATCTGGAAGAGATGTTGCCGAGGCCCGTCCCTGGTAACTCCCCTTAAACCTGGCACGCACCGGATTCCCTCGGGCGAGCACCCCGCAAGCCGTGTGCGTTAGGTTTTCTGTACCGGTAAGCTGATTGAAAGCAGTGGGCGAAGCATCTAAGGAACGCAGATGATCGGTGGGAACGCGGGCTGATGGCGGAACTGAAGCTACAACAAAGCCGGCTGGATGGCCGTTACGATGTGCTGGAATGCCTGGGACGGGGCAGCTACGCGGAGATCTACTTCGCCAAGGACAACGCGGCTCCTGACGGTGCGCCAACCACCGTGGTCATCAAAGCGCTCAACATTTTCTTGCAAGAGACGCCCGATGCCGAGTTAGAGCGAACGCTGGTGGCAAACTTTCAGAACGAGGCGGTGGCCATCGATCGGGTCAGACATCCGCACATAATCAACCGTCTCGGCCACGGGACCGCGATCGACCTGGCCGGAACGACCTTTCACTACATCGTCCTGGAATACTTGCCTGGCGGCGACATGCTGGCACTTTCTCGCCATCACCCTCTGTCTATCGAGAAGATGCTCTTCTATCTCGAGCAGGTCTGTTCCGGTTTGGCTCATGCGCACCAGTGCGGAGTAATCCATCGCGACATCAAGCCCCAGAATTTGTTGCTGACCGCCGACAGAAAAATCGTCAAGATTGCGGATTTTGGCGTAGCACGCTTTGAAGCAACTGAAGGCGCGATCACCCGAGTGGGAACAAATATCTACTCGGCTCCTGAACACAATCCCCTGGTGCAGACATCCCAACTCGACACGGGATCGCTCGTCACTACGGCAGTAAATTTGACACCCGCAGCGGACATCTATTCCCTGGCCAAGACCACGTATAGCTTGCTTGCTGGTGAAGCACCGCGCCGTTTTGCGCATCACTCAATCAGAGAGCTGCCGCCTGCGATCAGTAGTGAATACTGGTCGGCTCCGGTTCTTCGCGTGCTTGAGAAAGCCACGCAGAGGCGCCCCGAGGATCGCTATCAGACATTGCAGGAGTTTTGGGATGAACTGGCTGAGGCGGCTTTACCACCGACGCGGCCGCTTGGCACAGAAGACTTGAAACAGGGCCGCAAGCCGAGTTCCGAACTGAGTTTCGACCGTGAAGACATTACTCAGGCACCGCCGCGGGCGCGTTTCGAGTTGGTCCCAGCG
Source organism: uncultured Chloracidobacterium sp. (assembly GCA_964626895.1). Lineage (GTDB taxonomy): Bacteria > Acidobacteriota > Blastocatellia > Pyrinomonadales > Pyrinomonadaceae > PSRF01. The sequence goes on from CAZVHN010000099.1 coordinate 12,772, forward strand.
CCGGAAGTGGCCCACGCCAGTCGTGGGCCCTCGAAACGTCCGCGGATTGTGGTACCCGTGAGCAGGATTCAGCAGGGCCTCCCGGCAACGGAAAGCATTGCCGCGCTCACCCAGGCGAAGGACATAGTCGCCGGTTTTCCCGATCAGTCGCAGTCGCGGAACGGGAAATCTTCGTCAGTGCAGGCTCAGTATCCGCCGGCACGGGGCCGGCCCAGAAGATTCCTGGTGGCGCTTTTGCTTATTCTTAGCTTCTCTGGAATGCTGCTGGCCACGCATAAATACGTCACGTCTCAATGGAACCCTTTGCGACGGATCGCCGGACTCCCGGAAGTCTTTGTGGCCGGCCGCGAAGGTGTTACAACCACAGACGCAAATCTCCGGGCCGGTCCGAGTTCTTCGAATCAGACCATTGGCCTTGCTGAAATCGGCTCGCGGGTAAAGGTGTTAAGCGAAAACAACAACTGGTACGAAGTTCAAGTCGTGACCCACGGGCGCCCAAAGAGCGATCAGTTTTCCTCGGATCGCGGTTGGATAAACAGACGGTTCGTAAAGTTTGACTAGAGTGGAGCGCGGGCATCTTGCCCGCAATGAGCGCAAAGCGCGAAAACGCGGATGCGATAGGGTTAACATTGAGGGAGTGCGTAACTTGAGCTTGCTCCGCACGCTCTGCGGGCAGGATGCCCGCGCTCCACGAGCGACATCTTGCCCGCAAGGAGGAACTGAGTAAATTTGGGAGTGATCGAGTCCATCAGAAAATGGATAGACGGCGAAAGCGGAGAGGGTCTGCTGGAAGCCGCAGACGAACTCGCGCGGCCGCGGAGAATCTGGGAAGAGTTCCTGGTTAAGATTGCCCGCGAAGTTGAGGCCGTCATGCAACGCGAGATGTTTACCCCGCCGGGCGGCCCCACTTACATCCCGCGCGAATACATTGTCTATCTCAGTGCTGACGATGATAGGGACTGGCAAGGCGACAAGCGTCGTGGCCTCGAGCAGGGGCTATTTCACGTGCTCTCGGAAAGAGCGAGGGAGTTGAGTGGCCAAACCCCGCTGGCTGCGAAATCTTTTACCGTGGAGCTGCGGGTTGACGGCACTCTCAGCAAAGGCGAGTTTCGTGTGCAGGGGGTTTGGGACG
>CAZVHN010000100.1:0-4528 GCA_964626895.1 uncultured Chloracidobacterium sp.
TTCAATAACTTACGGGCGACCCATTCGATCTTGGCGTCGCCCGTTTTCGTCTGCACACACTTTCGCACACACTTTGATCGGAAAGGGTCCAGCTGATCACCCCGAGGACACTCGTTGAACGGCGGTCGAGGATCAGACCGCGCTCGCGGATACCGCGCGTTCCACGATTACAGGAACCGGCCGGCAAACGCTCTGGCAGACCGGTGAGTGTTTCCAGGAAAACTCCAGCAAGTCGTCCAGTTCTTCCGCCGAACAGTCCGCCTTGATATCCATCTTGATGCGAATCTGCTCGTAGCCCGGGCTGATGGATTCGTCCAGTCCGAGAAGGCCGAGCAAGTTGATCTCTCCCTCAAGTCGCGAGGAGATCGCTCGAATCCGGATGCCTCGAGACGCCGCATGGAGGACCAGCGTGGTGGTGACGCAACCCGCCAGCGCGTGCAGATAGAACTCCACCGGATTGGCCCCCTGGTTGGTGCCCAGGAGCACGGGCGGCTCACCGTTGTCGAACACGAACGGCTTGTCGCGCGAGTCGTCTTCTCGGCCGGCGCCGTAGAAACCGCGGATGGTGGAACGGTTGTGGGCGCCGTCAACCCAATCGTTCGTGGCGCGGAACTGAAACTGCGCCAGTGTGGGCTTGGCCTTGATGGCCTCGATCGTCTCGAGCATCTGACTGGTGTCCAGGCCATTGAGCTTCTTACTCGTTGTGTTATCCATGATTTTCCCTTTCGCTAGGGCTTCCACGCGCCTCAGGGTGCGTGGATGCTAAGTCCTAGATCACAAAGTATATTAGAATATCACGGCATCAAACCCGTAGTCGATAATTAGACGCACGGAAAAACTCGGGTCAGGCCTGCGATTCTGCGATCTTGCCTTACGCTAAACGGCGAAAAGATTTCCTCGGCCACAGCATTTGCTTTCATCAACCGCAAAGATCAATTACACGCAATGCCGAGGAGTTCGCAACATTGATTATTGAAAAACGCAAAGTCGCAGGCCTGACCCCGGTTCCGGGTTATGTGGCTGATCATCAACGGCTTCGCTTATCCGGGCCTATGCTTTACGGGCTTACTGTTACCGCAGTACGAGGATACCGGCGCATAATGACCGGCTCGCAATGTTTCGGCGCACGGCAGGCGCGGGCTCGAGCTGTGGGGGCGCTGTCGCCGTTGGTAGTTGAATCATTGACCCAATTGCGGATGGCGCGGTCAAATAGCTGCATAGAACAGGAGGAAAATCAATCGTGAAGGTGTTGACAGTCGTCTTGCTAACAGTCGTACTACTCTCAATGTCGATGGCCGCAAACTTACAATCGTCGGCCGCAGCTTTTCGTAGCACACCGATCGGAGTCGGGGACGTTGCTCCCGACTTCACGCTCGAAGATCAAAACAAGAGCAAAGTCGCTCTTGCTGATGCACGAGGGAAGAGCCCCGTCGTCCTCGTCTTCTATCGAGGTTATTGGTGACCGTATTGTGGTCGGCAGTTAGCCGAACTACGATCGCTGTTGCAGAAGAACGAGAACGTAAAGCTCTACGCGATCAGCGTCGACCCAACCGAAGTGAGCCAGACCTTTGCTGAGAAGATCGCGAAGGATGGCAAAGGCGCAGTCAATTTCCCATTGCTCTCTGACCCAGGACATAAAATCATCGACGCCTACGGGCTGCGCGATCCGGCTTACGAAGGCCAGGAAGTCTATGGCATTCCGCATCCGGCGGTTTATGTGATCGACAAAACCGGGAGAGTCGCCTGGGCCAAGATTGAATCTGGCTATCGCGAGCGTCCGACGAACCAGGAGACTCGCCTGGCGCTCGACGCTCTAAAATGAGCCGCCGCGCTCACCCGGATTATCAAGCGTGCCTGAAAGGAGTGTTTGGTGTCGTCACCAAAATTCATCCCGTTTACCGTGTGTGCTATTCTCCGGCGCGTCACGTTTGACCGCAAAAGGAGACTGGCGAATGCCCCCGCCTGAAACCCCTCACAACCGTTTCTATTACTTTCTCGAAAACTACCTGCGCCTGGAGTACATCCTGTACATTTTCTGGGCGCTTTTCTGGACGCTGAACGGCTTGGACAAATTCTTCAACGGTACTGTGGTGCAGACGGCTAATGGGCCGAAGGAATTCGGCTGGTTTGGAGTCACCAGAGATCTCAAGTTCAGCGACTATTTCGCCAAACTTTACCTGCCCAAGTGGACGGCGGTCGGTTTCCTCTACACTTTCGCGGTCCTGGAGATCGTCGTGGGCCTGCTGTTCTTCGCAATCCTTCTATGTCGCAAAATGCCGTCAGCTTATCGCCGCCTCGTCTTCAAGATGAGCATGTTCATCTTCATGGTCTTCTCAGTCGGCGATATTCTGTTTGGCGACAGGCAGGAGTTATGGGAACACGGTACGTTTATGATCCTGACCCTGGTTACTTACCAGATGTACATCGGTCGTGCGCAAGAGCGCGCTGAAATAGTCGGGCCACACTTCGATCGGTTCGATACAAACAGGGACCGGCGCCTCGACACCGCCGAGTACAACACCTTCATTCAAAGCTATTTAAGCTCTACTGAAGATCCAACGAAGCGGGACTAATTCCCCGGAGACTGGGAACTCTGCCTCTGTTCGCCTGGTGAATGAAGCTGGCTGCGCGCCGAGCGAGTCCAGGTTCATCTCATAATAATTTACACGTCGATTACAATCGGGCAAGTCACAATTTAGCCGCTACTCTGAAGGGGTTGCGACGTGCTTTGCGATCAGCGGACGGCGACGCAACTCTTTCAGAGTTGCGAATAACCGTTATGGACTCTTAACTCCCAGGGTTCAAAGCAACCCTGGGCTGGAATTAGCCAACGCTTTCAGCGTAATTAAAGAGGTCGGATTCCTGCCCGGCTTCCTCCCACGAGGCTGATCATCAACGGCTTCTGCAATCTGTTCACTATTTACGATTTACGATTCACGGTCTTTTCAGGTCTCTAACATCGCCTTTACGACGATTGTCTTTTCATCAATGCCGTAAATCAGAGAATAAGGAAAGCGTGTAAAGAGGAACCGTCTGATTTCTGGCTCAACCTGCGTACTCGCGTATGGATACAGTCTAACGAGCCGAACAACACGATCCAATTCATCGAGGAATTCACGACTGAGGTCTTCTTCTCCGGGGCTTACGCCCCAGGCTTTATGCTGGCGTCCGCCCCGCGGACTAAACCCAGGCGCTACCGCTTCTGTTTAGTGACCTCGTTGCGGCACACGACTCACTTCACCACGAAACTGCTGCCGTACTGGCCGTAGTCGTTGGTCTTGATTCCATTTCGCGTGCTGCCTTTGTACGAAGACTCTCCAGGCCGTAGCTCAATCGTTACCGAACCGCCGCTCTCCAACGCCAACTTGCCGGCATGGACCGCCGCATTACAGATCGACGAATCGAGGGTGTAAATGTCGGTGCCCCACACCGTGCTTTCTTTGCCACTTGAGGGACATTTGAATTTGTAGGTTTTGCCGGTTTCGAAACTGACCATTGAAGCCGGCGTATTCCACAGCACAGGTGTCTGGTCCTCGGCTTCTCGCACGACCGCCTCGGTGTTTGGAGTTTTGAAAACGAAGCTGTGCTGATACGAGCCATAAGGGCTGGTCGTCACGCCGTTTCTTTCACTGCAGCCATAGATAGTCCTGCCTGGGCGCAATTCGATGGTGACCGTGCCGCCTTGCTGATAGGTTATCAATCCGCTATGGACGCCAGCCGTGCAGATTGATGAATCAGCCGTATAGATATCGCTACCCCAAACCGAATGCGCTGTGCCTCCCGGCGAACACGCCAGCGTGAACGTCCCTCCATCTTTGCCGTTTAGCGTTGTGGCCTTCGCCTCCCAGGTCGTTGCTTTACCGGCTGAAGATGGCGGCACAGGAGGCGAAGACGGGCCAGAGTTTGAGTTGTCTGCGGAGGTACTTGTGTTGGACAAAGCGCCACCTCCACCGGGACCCGAGGTGCTGTTTTCATTTCTCAGCTTTGAGCAACCGGCGCTGCCGAGCACAATTGCGGCTAGCAAAAGCACAACGCAACCGCCAATGATCCGTGGCTCGAGCTGGAACGGCGACTCCGGGCATTGCGCTTTCTGTGTTGATTGGTACGGTGGTACCACAGATATTCCTTTCGTGCTACCAAGTTAATTGTTAGGAAGTGTGCCCCGTGAGTATACCAATCAGGTAAGCGCTGGAAAACGATCGCTCGACGGGTCGGTTGTCGGCGAGGATCTGGGTCAGGCCTGCGATTCTGCGATCTTGCTTGACGCTAAGCGGCGATAAGATTTCCTCGGCCAACACTTGGCATTCATCAACCGCAAAGATCAATTACACTTCATGCCAAGGAGTCTGGAATATTGATTATTGAAAATCGCAGAATCGCAATCAGGCCTGACCCCGGTTTCGGGTTTCGTGGTGATTCATCTTAATCAGTTCGTCCAAGTCATGGAAGGCAGAAGCCCGCCCATCATTAGGCGAACAAACAGCGGCAGCACTGGACTGGATAGTCGCTGGACCACTTCCTCGCTGCT
>CAZVHN010000101.1:0-1807 GCA_964626895.1 uncultured Chloracidobacterium sp.
TGTACACTGGCTGAAGCCAATGGTAGTCTGCCACTCCCACGAGCAGGGAGACTTAACTGGATGACTTGCCTGAAGCTTCTTTTGGCGCTATTGGGACAAGAAATACCGCGCGCCGAAGGGAATCTTCATAACATAGAACAGGAGTAACAATGCTGGACGGGACGCTCCTGGTGCGAATGCCCCCTGATTGAACCAACTCACAAAACAGGCTATAAGACTAAATACTAATATCACACAGCAGGAGACTATAGACTTTGCCGCAAAGCCGACATCGAAAGTCTGGTAAGGCCAAGAAACGACCGAAGGGCAGATACCCGACAGCGAACCCGAGTTCTTCGGGAAAGAGCAATCAGAAGGTGAGAGTGATCGCGATTCTGGCAATCGTTGTCCTCGCCGTCTCGGCAGTCGCTTATGTGCTGATGCATCGTGGACCTGCAACTGGTGCTGAGGTCGTTACAGCGTCAGGGCTGAAATATGTCGACATAGTCGAAGGCACCGGACCAACGCCACAGCCCGGGCAACTCCTGTCGGTTGACTACGTAGGTACGCTTGAAAACGGAACGAAGTTTGACAGCTCATACGACAATGGCAAACCGATGGAGTTCAGATTTGTCGTCCAGCCCATGATTAAGGGATGGGATGAGGGTCTTAAAACGATGAAAGTAGGCGGCAAGCGGAAATTGATAGTGCCGCCCTCCCTTGGTTACGGTGCGCAAGGCCGGCCTGGCATTCCTCCAAACTCTATTCTGCTCTTTGACGTCGAACTTCTGGGTGTGAGGTAGCGCAGAACCCTGTCAGAACCGCGAGCGGTAGCGACCCGGTCTCAACTCGGCGAATACAACCCGGTCGCTACCGCTCGAGGTTCTGACGGGCGACTACGGCCGATAGAGCGCGGCAGTGATAATCCCGAGCAGGATCTTGTCGACACCTTCAAACAAAACCTGCTTGACCATAAGGATCGTGGGAACCGGCTGCACTGCATAAGCGATAAAGAACGAGGGGACCGCAAGGATCAGCCACATCAAAATACCAAACCTGATTCCCTGACCCAGCCAGGGTTTGTTTTCGACGCCTTTGGCATAGGCGATCACAGAACCGATGGCAAATGAGAGATATGCCAGGGAGATCCAGAGCATCATCTCCTGACCCTCGGGCCGATAGTGTTCCTTAATCGTCATGTATTCCGGTCCCAGCAAGATTGCATGAATCAAGAATCCTGCCAGGTTTGCCACAACGAAGACTACAATAATGGTCAGCACCAGTTTCTTTACATTCATTTGGGGGTCTCCTCAAGGAAAGTAAATCGCGAATCGTAAGCCGTGAATCGGTTGATAAGCCGGCGCATTCTGGCGTAGTTCTTTTATCCCTACTAGTCTTGGCTGGGAGCGCAGGCGTCCTGCCTGCAATGAGCGCGAAGCGAAGCGCAGCGCGAATTAGCGTCAGCTGATTGCTGCTTCGAAGACTTTGCGCATGGCCCAGCCAGACTCGCCTGCGGCTCGTTTGCAGGCGAGACGCCTGCGGTCCCGGCTTCAGCGCTCATTACAGGCGACGAAGAATTCAGCTTTACGAGCACTCAACTCTTGCAGTGCGGTGGCAAGCGCAGCGCGACACCGCTTTGGATGTGTCGACCAGAAGCCGAATCGTGCAGAAGCGGAATCCAAAGCGCCGTCGCCGCTTCGCTCTGCCGGCGCACTCCATAAAGCGGTCTCAGCAAAGCGTGGCCTGCGAACATACCTAGAGCCCGGATCGTAATGGAACACGGAGGTGACTGATGAACTTGATTGGTACGCTGGCGATTGCGATGGGA
>CAZVHN010000102.1:0-4840 GCA_964626895.1 uncultured Chloracidobacterium sp.
ATTGAGGTGGTAGGTTGGTAACAAATCCATTTTTCATTTGTCATTTGACATTTTTCATTTGTCATCTGCAGGTAACTACCCGCAAAAAATGGTGCTGTATTCTCAGCGAGTCGCTAAAAGAAAAACTTGCAAGCTCCTGAAATGACAAATGAGAAATGTCAAATCAGAAATGGAAAATCTTCGCGTACAAATCGAGGTGAGATTCGGCACGTCGAGTCTGTGCTACTTCACTGGAGCGCGTGTCGCTAACGCTCGGCTGCGACCAACCTCTCAGCCGCAACTCGCAGAACTTCGCGCACTTGCCGGTCCCAGTAAGGCCAGATGTGCCCACCGGGAAGCTGCCGGTATTCGTGGACTATTTTGCGTTCTAAAAGAGTGTTATCAAAGTCGCGATTGGTCGCCAGCCAGGGGTCGTCGGTCCCACAGTCAAAGTAAAAGTACGGCAGCAATGCGTGGCGCTCCGCGGGGAACTCACGCACCAGTCGCTGCAAGTCGTCAGCCTCACGCGTCGGGCTGTTCGTCTCGCCGAAGGCCTGCATGATTGAGGCTTCGTCAGTGCGTGTGGACGCATCAAGAGCGCCACTCATGGAGGCCACTAACGAAAACGTCTCGGGGTGCTTGAAGCCAAACTTCAGCGCGCCGTAACCACCCATCGAGGCCCCTGCAACGCCGCGCCCGCGGCGGTCCCCGATCGTACGAAAGCGAGTATCTACATCCGCGATCAGCTCACGTATAACGTAAGTCTCGTACTGATCCGACGGGACAGTAGCGCTGTCCGTGTACCAGCCATTGCCGCCTTCAGGCGTAATGATAATCATCTGGTATTCAGCGGCATACTGCATCAGCGCTGTCTGCTTTGTCCACGAGTTGTAATTGCCGCTCCAGCCGTGCAGGAGGTATAAAACGGGATAACGAATCCGGCGCGATGTGATCAAACCGTAACCCGGTGGCAGCACTACGCCATAAGGCAGAATTTTGCCAACAAGATTGCTCTTGAACTGCACAACCTCGAAGCGAACTACGTTTTGAATGTGATAATAGTAGGCCGCGAGTGCGACAAGCAGCAGGAGGATGAGCAGCAGGCTGCGTAGGTAACGCTTCCAGCTCTTGTTTTGAGTGCTGTGCAAGGTGGTATTTATCGCGTGATTTCAGGTTACAGCATCCGGACGGTTGCAGGAAACTCGTCGCAGGGACCGCCGTTGATTTGACCCTGCCCAACATGGAAGGTCAAGCGAATTGTGGTGCTGATCCAGTTTCGCCATAAGCCGTGCAAGGCCGGCTCAAGCTTCGCTAACTTGCAGGTCAGGAAGGGGGCAAAGCGGAGCGCGCCCCCGCTCAAGCTGCGTTGCCACTCAACTCTGTTATCCACAACACTCTGGTAACTGAAAGCTCTGCCGTTCTTTTCTAACGAGAGTACCAACCCACCTTCATCGCCTTCGACAACTCCTCTGAATCATCTGGTCTCCCTCAATCATGATCCAACCATGGATGTTGAGGTGAGACAGAGTTGCGTGACGATGCGGCTTGAGCGGGGGCGCGCTCCGCTCTGCCCCCTTCCTGACTTGCAAATTGCCGGAGACCCTTCTCTGTTTTCACGCCGTCGCTGCTGTTCGGTTCCGTGACAACAAAACGCCGCGGCCAAATAGCTAAGCCGCGGCGCAAGGCGATAGTTTGGTTTTTTCGTTAGCTCAAAAAGTTTAGAAATCTTGACTCGCTGGAGTTGTAGTTTGGAAAAACAGCTTGCACGTTGGGAGTACCCAGGTGCTTCCTGACAACCTCACCGAATACGTCGCGGAAGTCGGTCGTCAGGGCGAGGTCGCGGCCTTCATACAATTGCTCGCTCTTCAATCCGGGCCAGCGGCCGTAGACCTTGCCGCCCCGAACATTGTTTCCGATCACAAACATTGCGTTCGCGTGACCGTGGTCGGTTCCGCGATTGCCATTTTCCCGCACCGTGCGTCCGAATTCTGACATCGTCAGGACCACTACATCATCCATGAGCTTACCCAAATCCGTGGCCAGAGCGCCGATGCCGCCACTAAAATCCTGCAATCGATTTGCTAACTGACCGCGCGAGTTTCCCTGGTTCACGTGAGTGTCCCAGCCGCCAATATCGGTGAATGCTACTTCCAGGCCCACGCCGGCCTTGATGAGCTGGGCGATCTGGAAAAGCGAACTGCCAAAAGGTGAGCGCGGATACTGCGCGCCATTCTCCGGCTGGTACTGACCGGGATTGGCCTTCTTCAAAAAGTTTACCGCTTCGAAAGTTTCCTTTCCGGTCCCGCCCAGCACGTCGTTCACACTCTGATCGTAGATGGCTTCAAATCCACCCTGCACACTTGCCGAGGCGCGGCCGGCGCGAATCGTAAAATCGGCGAGGTTCGAGATTGTCAGAGTGGGGGCCCTGCCCTGCAGTATCCTAGGCATGGTCTGGGTCATTGAAACCGCGCGAAACAGCGACCGAGTCGGATCAGTTTTGCTTTGCAGATAACGATTGAGCCATCCGTCGGGCGTTCCCTTCCGACCCGGTGTGGCCGATTCCATATAGTCCTGTGCGTCGAAATGAGACCGGGTGTTGTCCGGCGAACCAACCGCATTGACGATGGCAAGCCGCTTGGAATCCCACAACGACTTGAATGGCGTAAGCACTGGATGCAAACCAAAGAAGCCGTCAAGATCAAGCGCTGTTTCTGCGTTACCAGGCTGTGGCGTGGGAATCGCAATCGCCGGGCGCAAATCGTAATACGCTCGCTCGCCGTGGGGCACAACCATGTTGAGACCATCGACTGCGCCCCGCTGAAAAATCGCGATCAGAGTCTTGCGGCGTCCACCCGTCAGTCGATCACGAGTTTGTGCAATGAGCGCCCGTTCGAGAAACGATGGCGCGGAAAGTGATACTCCGATGCTGGCGAGTGCAATACCGCCGGACCTCAAAAAGAATCTGCGATTCATAACGTACCTCTCATATGGTGCCCGGTGTCAGGTGCCGGAAGTGGCATAGACTTTAGTCTGTGTTGCCGGATGAGTGGAACGGCTGTTGGTTGAACCAGCGTGGCTTTGAAATCACAGACTGAAGTCTATGCCACCTCCGGCACCTGACACCCGACACCCGACACCCTTCTTTACTGTCTCTGAAACTCCGGTGATCCCAAGATCAGCCCCACAATTCTCGTTACCGGGTCTGCCATGTTAGCGTCAGTCCGGGCTAGTTGCTGTCGACGCTGACGCGGCTGACTGTCGCTTCCGTCGTTGCCCAGCAGATTATCTGCCCGGCTTGCCGGCTCCACCGCAACTGACTGAATCGGCCGTCCAGTCTCCTGGTCCAGTTGCTTCAAAAGCGTCTCTCTGGTCCTGGGAGAAATCTCGCCCGCTACAATCAGGTTCAGGAAGCGGTCCATGATGTTGGCATTGTCGACAGCCTGCCCGTTTGCGGCATCACCCGCGAGTCGCTTGAGGTCGACACGTGTGCCGGGAATGCGATTGCTGGCCAGGGTCAAACCGAAATTCAACCGCTCCAGCAGTCCGCCGGTATTGACCCAGCTTTCCGCGGTGTCTGAATAACCGTTTGGCGTCTGGTAGAGATAGAGTGGTTCGCCCATCCTGGCGATCCATTGATGCAGTTGCGGGCCGCCATTGGTTTCAGCCCCCAGCGTCCGAATCGCGCTAATTGCCAGCTCAAAAGGCCGCTTTACTTTTGCGCGATATGCTTCCGCGGAATTGAACTCTGGCGAAAAGAAGATCGCTTTCAGTGTTTCACGAATATCACCATCACTCTTCGTAAACTGGGCGGCAACGCGATCAACGAGTGCGGATGGAGGGTCATCCTGCACGAAGTAGCGCGTTAGTTTTGTCGCCATAAATCTCGCTGTTGATGGATGGCGGGCAAGAACGTCCAGCACCAGGAGGCCGTCCTTGATTCCGCCACCCGCGGGAATCTTCTGGCCAAGTACTATCTTTTCGCCTTCGTCGTGCATGCGAGCATTGAAATAGAACTTACCCGCATTCTCGCGCGCTCCCGCTCCCATGAGGGCCATCGCCGCCGCGCCGCCGCCGCGCGGTGCAAAGATGGTCCAACCTGTGAAGCAACGGGCCACTTCCTGCACGTCCTTTTGAGTGTAACCACCGTCGACGCCAAGCGTGTGCAGTTCCACCAGCTCGCGCGCGTAGTTTTCATTAATACCCCGAGGCTGCCTGGGTGGCTGGGCCGGCGCCTGCGGCATGTTCGCGCCCTCCTGCGCTGGCCTCATTTCCGGATAACGATCCATCATCCGTCCCTGTCGCTGACCTCCCATCAACCTACCCAAAATTGAATCGCCCTGTGCACGCCTCCGATTTGGTCCGTTGGGTCTACGTGCATTCGGACTAGCACTCTGAAAGTTGTCGAGATAGAAAAGCATCGCGGGACTTTGCGCGGTGGCCAGCAGCAGATCATGAAACTTGCCCATTGTATTCGGGCGGATCGTGTCGCGATCATAGGATGTCAGCAGCCAGCGATCGGCGCCCTTGCCGGCGAACACGTTGAAGTGGTTGGTCCAGAAATCGACTAAGACCTCCTGCAGTTGGCGCTCGCTGTAAACCGCTCGCAAGATGCGCGACGCTTGCAGCTCAGCCGTAATCCGTTGCGGCTGTGCCAATCCGTTCTGCAAGTAGTAGTCGCGAATAATGCGACGATACTCTTCATTGTTCCTCCCCGCGCCCCCAGGACTTTCTCGACTGCCATCAGGCTCATTGCTTTTATTGGGCATCGCGTCCGGTATCGTCGATTGGCCTGAAACCGGCTGCCCCGGAGTCTGTGATTCCGCAGCCTTGCCCCTGTTTTTCTGTGCGGCAGCCAGGTCAT
>CAZVHN010000103.1:0-9492 GCA_964626895.1 uncultured Chloracidobacterium sp.
CTCGGTCAACTAGGTGGGACGTAGCGACCGAACGAGCGACGCCGCCATCCCACTTTCTTGACTCGGCTAAGTAGTCAAACAGCACCGCAATGAGTTGATTCGGCGTTATGAAGGCACCATTTGCATCGATTACGCCAAAGCGATCTCCATCTCCGTCAGTCGCCAGACCAAGTACGCATCCCTTCCTCAGAACCAGAGCGCGAAGTTCTTCGAGGTGGCTGGCTTCGGGCTCCGGAGAGCGCCCGCCGAAGAGAACGTCGCGCCAGTCGTGAATCGTTTCAACTGCGAGTCCGTGCATCCGGAGTGCTTCGTCAAGGTATCCGCGGCCCGTGCCCCAGAGTGGGTCAAAGCCATATCGTCCGCCGGCACCGTCAATTACGTTGAAATTGATCTTGTTTTCGAGATCCGCCAGGTAAGGTAACCGCGGCGAGTAAGTTTCATAAGTGGTTTTGGCGGTTTCGTTTGTACCGGTCGGAGAGCTGGAAGCTCGCGGCTCTGAAATCAGACTCTCCACGTGGCGAGTGATCTCCGGAAGAGCAGGAGCGCCATCGGAAGTGGAGAGCTTAATTCCACTGTATTCAGGCGGGTTGTGCGAGGCGGTAAAATTGATCCCGCAAACGGCACTCTCAGTGAGAATCGCGTGGGAAATCACGGGAGTAGGTGTCGGCCCAGTGCAAAGCAATGCCCGGAATCCGTTAGCTGAGACGATTCCCGCACCCTCAGCGGGAAAGCGCTCGCCCAGGAACCGGGTGTCGTGCCCCACAACGATTGGATTGTTAGCGTGAGCGGTGTTCTCAAAATGCGTGCAGATGGCTTCCGTGACTTTGCGAACGCCGGCAAAGGTAAACTCGTCCGCGATTACGGCGCGCCATCCTGAGGTACCGAAGCGAATTGACATTGCGTGTTTTTAAGAAGCTGCTTAATTGAAACTGTCGACCCGACCACAAGATACTTGGTGTTTCTGGCCTTGCTGCCCCAAGGGAATGTGCTTCGGTTGCTGCCAATCCGTTGCCAGTCAATACTTTAGCAACAAGATGCCGGAACATAGCATCCGTGCTTAAGGTAGTAAAGATATTTCTTTGCAATCACTTAACCATCTAAGTTCAACGTTTACTTGAACTAAGAGTGCTTAACGAACCAAAGCGGCGAACGCTTGGCGAACGGAAATAGGTCAGTAGAGAAGGCATCGTTTGGCCGCCAGCAAAACCTGTTGACACTGCTCCGCATTGAAGTCTAGACTCGGACTCGGCTGGAAGAGCCAACCCAGTGACCGAGCGAAAGCTATTCACTCACTAGTCTTGCCCAAGTCTCAACACGTGTCGCGGCCCGATTAAGGCCCCAGTCGCAACACCACCCAATAAGATCAATCAGAACGGAAGGTGGGATATGTCCAGCTCGCCGGAATTGTGTTCGAGTACCGTGGAACAAACCTCTATAGATCAAAACAACCTCCCTATAAGCTCGATTGTGCGTGCAGTTTGCCAGGCTGCAAGCACCGGCCCAGATCTGCTTTACGAGGTGATGCTGAAATTGAGCTTGATGGTCGAAGCAACTGCGCCCACCTACGGCCTATCCATCTGGACACTGACAACGGGTCAGCGTCCACGTTTAAAATGGGTAGAGGGTCTCGAGGAGGATGAAATTGCAGAGGGTCAGAATGTCGTCGCTGAAACGCTCAGGGTAGCTGAACCTCTTCCGAAGATTACCGCTGGTTCCTCGGCTTTCTGTTTCTTGCTGGCGGCGCCGACCAGCCGGCGTGAAGGAGCAGCGCTCTATGGCTGTTGCGTACGACCGCTTACGGAACAGCAAGCAAAGAATCTGCGAGCACTGCTGGATGTAGCCCACCTCGCGCACTCGCATGTAGCGACGGCAAAAACCCCGGTCCCGAATGAGCAGGAAGATTTGGACACCCGAGTCGCAAGCTCCTCGCTTCCGGGAATGGTGTTTACAAGTCGGGCCATGGCTGACGTGGCCCGCGCCGTTGAGCGCGTCAAAGACTCGGATTCGACGGTGCTGGTTACGGGTGAATCGGGAACCGGCAAGGATCTGGTTGCGCGAGCCATTCACCGGCTCAGCAAAAGATCCGAGAAGGAGTTTGTTCCTTTCAACTGTTCCTCTGTTCCGGCGGAATTGATTGAAAGCATGCTGTTTGGCCATCGAAAGGGTACTTTCACGGGGGCGCTTTCGGATCACGAAGGGCTAATTCGAGCGGCTGAGGACGGCACGCTATTCCTGGATGAAATTGGTGATCTGCCGCTAACGCTCCAACCGAAGCTACTGCGTTTTCTCCAGGAGGGCGAAATTCACACGCTCGGAGAACGTATGCCGCGGAAGGTGAACGTTCGAGTGATTGCCGCAACCCACAAGAACATCGAGGAGTTGGTGCGCAATAAAGTTTTTCGCGAAGACCTCTACTATAGAATTGCCGCGCTGACAGTCAAAGTTCCGCCCCTTCGGGAGCGGCCGGAAGACGTTTCCACTCTTATCTCGTACTTTCTTACTCACTACGCGCGGAGAAATGATCGTGCAATCGCCGGCATCACCTGGGAAGCCATTCGGATTCTGGAAGAACACACCTGGCCTGGCAATGTTCGGGAACTGGCGGCGGAAATTGAACGTCTGGTTCTATACGCGGACGAGAACGGATACATTAAGCCGGAACACATTAGCGGGCACATCCTGCCGCAGAGATTTCATGATGGTGTTTCAGCGGGGCGTTCGCCCGAGAATCTGGAAGCCTTACTCGACGACTATGAGCGCCGTGTCATCACTGAAGCCTTGAAGCGCAACGATTGCAATGTGGCGCGGGCCAGCGAGGCCCTGGGGCTGGGCTCGCGGCAGACTCTTTATAAGAAGCTCAAACGCTTAGCCATCGATATCGGAGATTTTCTTCAGGAAGACACCGAGCCCGGGCTTCAGCTTCGTACGCCGACACGTTGAACCGGCAAGCTGTCAAGCCTCGAATACTAGGGCCGCAATTGGACTCGATAAAGTTTGTAGTTGCCAACTTGCTCACCCTGGTCCCGCTGGTACCAGCGATCCACGTTCGACAGATCCAGTCCTCCATCCACGGGAACAATCACATATGAGAGGATATGCTGGCTTGCTCGTTCGCGGGTGAACGAAGCAACGTATGATTGATAGTCAGCGACCTCCCGTGCCATTTCCTCACTCGTAATGGGCGTGGGCTGGACAGACAGATCAGGTATCACCCGCTCGTGGCCGAAAGCTGCGGCGGCAAGAACACTCATAGGCTGGCCCAACTCCTTCATAAGATCGTTTCCGTCGATACCCCTGTAATAGAGATATTCGTAAAAACGCTCTTGGGTCTCCCCTGGTCCAAGATTCAAAAAGTCGAAGTTTGGCGCCCACAGTACGGCCAAAGGTGCAAAGGTCGGTAACATCAAGGAGAGTTTGTTATCGGTAGCCAACACCAATGGTCGAGGATTTGGCCCGCCACTAGTTTTTGCGATCACTCCATCAGCGTTGGATAATTGCCGCAGTCGCCGGCAGACAGCTGCCGCACGATCTGTGAACTGGCTATCTCTGATCATCACTTTTGTGGGGGCCAGCACTTCAATGGCCGCCCACCAGATAGCGATGAAGACCAGACGAGCAGCTACGCGGTAGCGAATCGGTCGTTTCCCACCTTCAGGTCCGCGCCAGAGGATGGCACCTACTACGGCCGCACTCACCAGCGCCACATAGTTCGCGATGAACGACTCGTAGTGAAAGGGCTGCAGCGAATAGCCCGAGATAACTTGCTGGTTGAAGACCACAAAGGGCAGCAAGGCAAATGAGGCCGCGAACAAGCTCTCGGGCGCTCTCCAGTTAATCCTTCCACGCACGACACCCCAGACGATCACGGCGAGCACGGCAAAACCGAGCAACTCGGGAATGCGGAAAAAATCCGGAGCGTGCGAAACCGTTAACTTTTGTCCGCTATCCATCGTCGCCGAGCGGCGCGCCAGCAGAATGACATACGGTACGAGCGCAGCGAACGCCAGCAATACAATGGTCCCGAAGGAGCCGGCATATCGTCGCAACTGTCCTGGATGGCCCGCGAACCAAAGAAATGCCAAGCATGCTAACCAGGCCAGGGCGCTGGTCCAGAGATAGAAATAAGAGAAAATGAGTATGTCGAGAGTCAGCCCTGCGCCAACCGCCCAACCAAGAGCCGCGCGGCGGTCGGTGTGTAAGGATTTCCAAACGAACGTGCAGAACACAAAGAACAGCGGAAAGGGCAATGCAGGATCATACCTTCTCAAGAAAGGAAGAAAGGTGTATTGAAAGCCAGAGCTCAAGACGTGTATTATCCCCGCCCCTGCGGCGAGCGCGCCAAAGCAAAGCACCATTACGGATCCGGCGGCGGCAAGTCGATGATCTCGAGTTAGATTCGCGATCAGCCAGAAGATGGCAAGACAGCCGAAGAACGGAACCAGGAATCCCAAGGCGATAAAGGCTGTCGACGAGGATATCCCGAGCAGCCGGGCCGGCACGGCAATCACATAGGCCGGCACAAACTGAATAGAAAAAAGGGATTCCGGCTGGGGCTGGTCTTGAAGGTCATCTCGTCCGGTATAAGGATCGTTACGACGTGGCCGGCCATCGATCAAAGCCTGCACATACGCGGAATAGACCCACTCGTCGCCATGGAACTCGGCGTAGGCACCGTTCCATTCGCGCCCCCGAACCCCCCACATCAGAAGCTGCGGATAGAGTGACAGCAGCGTAACTGCAACCGCACCCCATATTCCCCATTTCCATTTCGCAATTCCACGGCGACGCATCTGGTTTAGCTTGGTGATGAACGGGCAATCCAGCGTAGGGTCTCAGAAGTTCCTTTACAACGACTGACCTTATCTCATCAATGATTCAGTTTGCTGTTTGCACGCCACTCAATTACAGAACCGGGAGCGGTAGCGACCGCACTGAACCAACGAGATTCACGCGACTTGAATCTCCACTCCAGATCAGCTTGGATAGAAAATCTCTTGCAGCAGTGTTTGCCTATGTGATTGTGGTGGCGAAAAATCAATTCGTTGGTGGAGTGCGGTCGCTACGGCTCCCGGTTCCGTAAATTGATTGGGGTTGGAACACTTTTTTAATAGATTCCTGGAATGAGTCTCGCGGTCTTTAATTTATAAGCCTGATACTCTGGAAACGCCATTTCCAGAATTGCCTCTTCGTTTTTCATCCGCTGAAATTGTAGCAGGCCAAAGGCGATGAATATGACCACCGTGTAGAAGGACAGAAACTGTAGCAGGACGCCGAAGGATGCCACTGCTTCAAAAATGTACAAAGGATGTCGCACGATTCGATAGGGTCCCGTCGTTACCAGTCTTCTTGCTTCGGCCATGAGACTGAATGAGCGACCCAGATGTGCGAGGACAAAGACCGAGATGCCCGTTCCCACAAGGCTGAGCAAACTGGCAATGACTGTTTGAGTCATGGAGAGGTTCGCTCGAGGGAAGAAGGTCACCAGGGCCACAAAAAAAGTACCGGCTATCGCCATAACTCTCGGCTGGATTCCTTTAGCTTTCTTTATTGGCTCAAGTCTGATGAGAAATAAGACAGACATAAGTCCCAAAAAACAAATGGTTGAAGATCTGGACACCAGGTCGGCGACAAATCTCCACGCCGGCTCATTCCCGGATGCGTGACCCTTCATGATAAAGGCATATTGTTCGTTGAACTTGGACAATACGACAAGCAGGAAAAATGCCGATGGCACAATTCGCGTGACCATGTCTAAAAGCTTGACCCGATCGAAATACAGTGGTTTCCGAACGTCGTTCGGCGCTATCTGTCGCTCATCTACTATTTCCATAGGAGATCTCTCTTCCGGTGTGTTGGCGCTGCTCGTAAAGTGTGTAAGCCAGGGGAATCGGTTTTACCCAACTGCTAGAAGTCTGTCGTAAAAATGTTCGAGACCAGGTCGCCTGGTCCCTGAAAGGGACGAAGTTAATAGCCGGGGGGCAACGCCCCCGGAAAACGTATAAAGCTACCGACCCTGGAAGGGTCGCACCGTGCCAAGCAAAGATTCAACCTGTGTGAGGTGCCCGTCGAGTCTGCGACCCCTCCAGGGTCGGGACTGAACCCTTCGCCAACCGTGGGGCGTTGCCCCCGGCTATTAACTTCATGACTTTCAGGCATGTTCACACCCGACTCGCTCTCCACAGTAGCACTTTGTGCCTACTCGAGATCGTCAGATCCACTCCTGATCCCGATGGCACAACGAAAAAGTCAGCAATTAGTGCACCGCTCATTTATCGCCGAGGCTTCTTCAATATTCTCACGGTTCGATCAGCCCAGAAATAGCTGCGATTGCCTTCAGTAACAGCAGATCCCAGTCTTTTCAGCGTCCATACTTCCCAAGCTTCCATCCAGTCGCGTCTCAATCTGGATTTCAACGCGGTTTCTGCTCCAACCCGTCACTCGCAGTTAAATCTTCGACTTGTCCTGTCAACTGAGAGCGACAATGGCAAACTCGCGCTAGTCACTGAGTTTTTTTCGATTTTAGGATTTTGGGATCTCTTCATTTCCGCACCCAGTGTTAACTCCGGGCGACAATGAGTCGATTGCTTTCCCGGAGAAAGCCCCAATAAATCAGCACCCAAACCTTTCTGACGAGCGGCACACTCCTTGTAGTAGGGGTCATCGCCCGAAGAGATAAATCGAGTCGACAGCGACTTCAATCTCAAAGGGTGGACAGAACTTATGAAAAGTGTGAACCGCAAAGTTCTCATGACCTTGTTAGGCCTGGTGTTCACAACACCATTCCGCGACAACACTAATCTGCGAGGGACGTCCACTATCAGTCCTGGTTACTAATTCCCAGCAAGGTTAGTCCTTCCACCAGGTTCTGGTAGGTAAGGGCGTAAAGCTTGACACTTAACTCTCAACCGAAATCCAAAGGAGCAAAAAGATGATTAAGAATTTTCTTCGCGATGAAACTGGTCTTGAACTGTCGGAGTACGCAGTTGCCGCAGCGTTGGTTGCAATCGCCGTCGTTGCCGCATTTACACTGCTGGGCACGAACATCGGCATCAAAATTGACCAACTGGCCAACACCATCAATCCGTAAGGCCAATCGGCGCAAAGGACCAGGCGCGCTTTAGTCGAAGAACTCGGGTAAAGCGCGCCAGCGGTCTTCCGTGATCGCACGGTGCAGATCATCCCAGACTCACAATGCTTCCTGAATCCAACATCCGGGAGTGAAAACAAGATGTACAAATTCCTCTTAAATGAAACAGGTCTTGAGCTGTCTGAGTATGCCGTTGCCGCGGCACTGGTGGCGATAGCAGTTGTTGCTGCGTTCACGTTGCTTGGCAATGCAATTGGCGTCCGGCTCAACCTACTGGCGAGTCGAGTCCGTTAGCAGCAGTGGCGAAATCAGGACAGGCGTAAGCCTCTTTCCCGAGAAAACGACCTTTCGAGGTGGCGCAACAGATGTCCGAAACGATTGTCATCATAGTTCTCCTTTTACCGTTGGCGATCATCATTACTTATTACGATGTTCGCTATCGTCGTATTCCGAATCCGTTTGTATTGGCGACGCTCGCTAGCGGTCTGGCGATCAACTCCATATTTGGCGGGCTAGCTGGACTCTACGGAAGCCTGGGCGGTTGTGCCCTGGCGTTTGTATTGATGTTCATGCTGCACATTTTCGGAGCGATGGGGGCTGGAGACGTCAAGCTCTTTGCCGCAATCGGAGCGGTTACCGGTGCACCACTTGTCCTGCCGACTTTTCTCGTCGTGATACTGACCGGTGGCTTGTTGGCCGTGGTTTCGATCGTTCGAGCAGGCGTGGTCATAACTACGATGCAGCGAGTCTTGCAGATATTCGTCGGAATGTTACCCGGCTGGGAGATGCCGAAGTTCGCGGTCCCCTCAGATCGCAGGCACACAATTCCTTACGGCGTGGCAATCACAATCGGCAGCATTATTTCAACAGCCATCTTTCGCTCTTGAAACAGGCGCGGGAGTTAATCTGGTCAACCTGATCACACGGAGAGTCAATTATGCGCAACAAACGCTTTTTTATCGTTCTGGCTGGTGCACTTTTATTTGGGCTGCTGGCGGCAGTTTCGGTCAGCCGTTACCTGTCGAGTGCTCAAGCCTATACAAAGAATCTTAACCGCGTGGCTGTAGCCAAGGTAGCGATTCCTGTAGGAACGAAGATCATTCCTGAACAGATCATGGTGGTCCAGTTTCCAAAAGAATCGACTCCCGACGGGGCGTTCGATTCGCCCGAGAAGCTGGCTGGACGCGTCGCGGTTACTAACATTGCTGCGCGCGAGCCCGTCACTGAGGCGAGGCTTGCTCCCGAAGGCACCGCCGGCGGTCTCTCAGCAGCCATTCCTGAAGGCTACCGCGCCATGACAGTCAAGGTTGACGACGTCGTCGGTATCTCCGGCTTCATCATGCCCGATACGCTCGTGGATGTGGTTGTCGTAATTGACCCCGAAGAGAAGTCTGATGTGCAAGGTCCGATCTCCAAGATCGTCTTGCAGAACATCAAGGTCCTGGCCAACGGTCAGAATATCGACAAGCCTGAGGATGAGCGGACAGCGAATAGTGTCAAGGCCGTCACGCTCCTGGTCACTCCCGAACAAGCAGAGAAGCTTGCGCTAGCCTCAAGCGAAGGAAAGTTGCAGCTGGTTATGCGCAATTCGATTGATCAGGGTGACGAGCAGACTACAGGGATCACCAAGCGGACCTTGTTAGGGGGTGACCGGGCAGTGCCGGCACCGGAGCCGGGTTCACTAAAGAGTGAGCAACCCAAGCTGGAGCCGAGGGCGCGACGCGTTCGAGCACACACAGAGGTTAAGCCGGCGCCGGCTGCTTCACAGGAAAAACCCCGCTTGTCCGTTGAGATGATAGAAGGCGCAAAAAAACGCAGCGTCGATTTTCCGTAAGTGGATTCGGATGGACACCCAGCCGCCACGAACCGATTTGAAATTTGTATGAAGCTGGTCCATCACCAGCCACTAAGAAGGAGCAACAGATCATGCACAGCCGTCCCTCCAACGCACGCCGATTGAGCCTGGCGCTCGCGTCTTTAATACTCCTACTCGTCAATTCCATGGCCTACGGACAGGAGATGTCTTACGAGGCGTCTTTCAAGGTCAACAAAGAACCCATCCCCGTCAATGTTCTCGTCGGACAGTCGCGCGTGATCAATTTCGATAAGCCCGTCGGACGCTTCTCGGTTTCAAATCCTGATATCGCGGAGGCGGTGCTGGTGACACCCGATCAGGTGCTGGTTAACGGCAAGGCGTTCGGCCAGGTCAATTTCATCGCCTGGGAGCAGTCGGGCGGCGAGTATCTGGTGTTCGACGTTTACGTGCGCGCCAATCTTTCCTTGATCGATTCGCAAATGCGCGCCCTGTTTCCGAAGGATGACATTCGTCTGAGTCAGGCAAATGGCTCCGTGGTGATGTCCGGCAGCGTATCCGATCCGAAGACGGCGCTGCAGGCCCAGAGCGT
>CAZVHN010000104.1:0-13506 GCA_964626895.1 uncultured Chloracidobacterium sp.
GAGCGGTCACTGCCAAAGAAATGACGTGAGTCTGATTGGTACTGATCAGTAAGGACGACTCAGGCTTCGCACCGGCACTAGAAACGCGATACAGCTTGCCATTGTCTCCGGTGCCGATAGCTACAGCGCCGTCGGGAAGAATAGCCAGCGACCAGATATATTTGTCTGGAGGGTCGAAATAGACTTCAGCGCGACCGTCCGAGGTGATGCGATAGACTTTTCCCTCGGGTGAGCTGCCCGCATAGAGCACGCCATCGCGACCGATAGCCAGCGCAGTGACATCGAGCTCGGGCGCGTCGTACAGCAAAGAGCCACGCCCATCCGCGCCCACACGATAGACTTTTCCATCGTGGCCAGTCCCCAGGTAAACGGCACCCTGACCATCGATGGCGCTGGACCAGATAAATGCCTGTTCGGTGTTGAATACTTCCGTGAAGTTCGGCGCCAGCATCAGTACCCCGGTATCGGTAATGGAAACACCGCGGGCGTCTCCCTTTAATAGTTCAGCGCGCCCACTCGTTTCCCAGATCACAGGCTGGCCGGCCTGAATGGGCAGACTTAGAGTCAGTATTAAAATAAACAGCAGCCCACGGAACCGCGAAGCGGATGTTAGCACTCGACCTTTGGAGTGCGGTGGCAAGCGCAGCGCGGCACCGCTTTGGATATGATCGAGCAACAAGCGAATCCAAAGCGCCGTCGCCGCTTCGCTCTGCCGGCGCACTCCAAAAGTTAAGTCTGGTCGCATCCGCCATCCAAGCGGGCTGCCCGCTTGTGGATCCCGGTTCGCTCCTAGGTTCTTTGGTTGGATAGAGAGAATTCGTTTTACAAGGTTGGATTGAAACATGATTAAGATTAGTTCCCTATGTATTTTGCGTATAACGAACGAGCTGTCTTCATTTCATCAGTGCCGCGAATGATTGAGCGCGCGTCCTGAAAAACCGTTAATTCATACTCGCCTGTGCGAAAGCGCAGCAGGTAGTCATTAAACTTGACCTCTCCGGCGCCCCGAAGTCGTTCAGCGAGACTCTTGAAGTCGACCCGCGTCGGCTGAACTGGCGAAATCTGAACCGCGTTTCTTCCGCACATGACTGCCGAAGAATCGCCCGCGGTGGCCTCCAAAGTGTCATAGCGTCCCAGGGCGCAGGTCGGACACTCGGCAGCGGGAGGGCCGGGATTAATCTTACGCCATTCATTTCGCCAGACATCAAACTGCATCAGCGACCGGTGCAGCTGTTCATGGTGGCCGGTCAATAGCTTCAGCGCCTCGCTGACCTGCACGGCAGCAACCACGCTGATGATGGGCATGATTACGCCCGCGGTATCGCAGGTTGGCGCGCTTGCGGCCGGCGGCGCCTCTTCGAACACGCATCGCAGGCAGGGAGTTTGATGCGGCCGAATGGTCATCGTTACGCCGTAAGATCCCACCGCGGCACCGTAGATCCAGTTGAGCTCATGCTTTACGCAGGCATCGTTGATCAAATAACGAGTGGCAAAATTGTCTGTTGCGTCGAGGACGACATCGCAATCCTCAATCAATCGTTCGATGTTTGAATGGTTGACGTCCACGATCTCGGGTTCAGTTTCAATTTCCGAATTGAAGTCGCCGATGTGGTTAGCGGCAGCAATCGCTTTTGGCATACGTTCGGCCGCATCCCGCTCGGTGAACATAGTCTGTCGCTGGAGATTCGACGCCTCGACAAAATCACGATCGACGATCCGCAGCCGCCCGACGCCGGCCCTAGCCAAAGCCTCGGCGTGCGCCGAACCCAACGCGCCGCAGCCAATAATCAAGGCTCGCGATTCAAGCAGACGTTGTTGACCTTCTTTGCCGATGCCGCTAAAGAGAATCTGCCGACTGTAGCGCTCGCCGGGGATCTTAGATTTTTGATTTTTGATTTCTGATTCCATTCGATTCCATTCGATTCCGCCAATTACACTAAGGCCATTTCGTGTTAGTTCGTGAAATTTCGTGGATCGTTCTTCCTGGAAAACACAGAATCAGCGGAATTGTTACACGGATAGTTACACTTTCCAGGCTCCTTACCGGGCTTTCACACATTGTGTCCCAAGGCTCTTAATGCTGCTTCCCTCATCACTGTCTCGGGCGGCTCGGCCCCGGTCCACAATCTGAATTGCTCGGCAGCCTGCGTGACCAGCATCTCCAATCCACCAATCAACTCGCAACCAGCCTCGCGAGCCTCGCGCAAGAATCTCGTTTCCGCTGGATTGTAAACTAGATCGTAGGCCAAACGCGCGCCGCGAAGTTGAGCGGCGGCAGCGGGCGTCTCGGTTTCTTGCGCGCCTGACGTTCCTAAAGGCGTCGCGTTGATTACTATGACAAATCCCTCGAACAGCGCCGAGCCCAACGGTTTCCACGTGGCGCCAAATTTCTCAGCCAGCCGTCGGCCTTTACTAACATCGCGGGCAAAGACTGTTACCTCGGCGCCTTTCTGTCGCAGACTCCACACGGCGGCACTCGCGGCGCCGCCCGCCCCAATCACCGCACAGCGCGCCCCGCGTAATTCACCGATCCGGGAGACTATCGGGCCAACCAAGGCGTCAGCATCGGTGTTAAAGCCGTGCAGTTCGTCGCCCTGAACAACAATCGTATTGACCGCTCCTATTTCTTTTGAGGCGGGATCGATCCAGTCCAGACAACTCATAACCGAAGTTTTGTGCGGCGCCGTCACACTCAAGCCAAGAAAGTTCCAATCGATCTCGCGGGTGCGAGGATGGACCATGCGCTTGATAAACGACGAGATCTCGCGAACCTCAAACGGCATATAAACGCCATCAAATTGCGCAGACTCGAAGGCTGCATTATGGATGTACGGCGAAATCGAGTGCGCTACGGGCAAACCCGCGACGCCAATGATCCGGGTCTGCCGACTGATCCTGTCAATCCGATACAGGGTCCGCAATTCTCTCGCAGTAATTTGGCCCGGCGCAGTGGCGCTCTCATTTTCCAGCGCGCCATAAGTCAGAAAAGCCCCGCGAGACGGACCCAGAACGCGAGTCGTGATTCCCGCCGTTCCCATGGCGATGGCAATCATCTCCCGATTTTCGGAACGCGCCTGGTCGAGCAAGTGAAATGCAGCAATGCAGTCGGTGATATCGTCAGCGCGGAAAGCGATCTTGAGAATGCGCGCGGGAGTCTGGGTCATTCGATCAAAGATTTGCTTGAGGTCCGCGGGCACGCCGACAAAGTCGTGGTGAGAACAGATAACCCGGGTCCAATCAACCTTCTTTCCATAATCTAAGACCGATGCATTAAGAGCGAGGTCAAGTTCGAGATCGAGAAACTCGGCCGAAGTGGGGCGATTGAACAACCAAAAGCGCAACCTGGATTTTGTATCAAGCTTCCGATGGCCACCCTGCTCGGCGGGACGAAAAGTCAGGATGGTTGGTCGCGGAGAATGGTCAAAAAGGTGTTCGCCGTTCTTAAAGCTCTCCCCGAGTTGAAGTGGATCAAGGCAATCAAGTCTCACCTCAATCAGATCGCCTATCTCCGCCGCCCTCGCGATAGCGCGCACGGCAGCACCAAGACTTTGCTCGCAGACGGGAACGCAAATACGGACTGAATTGCTGGCTTTCATCACTGATCAGCATTCGGAAATTCGCAGGTCTGTGAGCGATTTCTATTTCTTCACAACTTCTGCCGTGGGGGATTTTCAGCGTTCTCACCAGTTTTTACCGCGCGGTTACTTCGGTGGTTCAGTTGAAGCATCGAGATGTCTGGTAGGCGCTTCGGCCCCGAGGTGGCGCGTCGTGCCTTCAGTCACACTGGGAGGTGGCGGCACAAGTTCGCCAGTGTTGCGCCTGGGAAATGAATTGACGCGAGGAGGAGGCTGCATCGCAGGCTGAAAATGCTGAGCCGGCCCGCCGCCAATCATCGCGCGTTTCTCGTCTTCCCTCACCTTGATGTATTGCGCCACGCCGGTTCCCATTAGAGAAAACGCCGGAATCAGCATCCAGAACCACCAACCCCTACCCATTGCCGAAAACGCCAGGGCCATCGATACGAGCAAAAAAGCAATCCCCATGAAAGCATTTCTGAACGCGTTATCAAGGCTGGCCTCTTTTCCATGTCTCTTGAGCTCACGCTTGCCTGAGCGGGATAGCCCCTCCACATTGGCTGGCGACAATTGCCCGGTTAAAGCCTGCGGCACCAGACTTATGTTGGCTCCGCATACACGGCAATAACTCGCGCCGTCCAGGTTTTGCGCTGCACACTTTGGACAGAACATGTGTACCTCCAATTATCCAGATGCTACTTCTGTGCTCTCGCTCGCTGCCTCAAGGCTTCGTAAAGCAAAACACCCGCGGCCACCGAGACATTGAGCGACCCCAACTGACCATGCACAGGAATACGAACGAGTGTGTCACAGCGCTCCCTGACCAACCGGTGCAGACCTGCGCCTTCGCTTCCGAGAAAGATCGCCGAAGGCAGTGTCCAATCCCAGTCGGTGTAATTAGAAGTTCCTTCCGCTGCGGCTCCGACGACCCAGATGTTACGTTCTTTCAACTGCTCTATCAAACGAACCAGGTTCGTGGCGCGAGCTATGGGTACATATTCCACTGCGCCGGCAGCTGCTTTTGCGACGGTATCAGTTAAACCCACGGCACGTCGCTCGGGAATGAACACTCCGTGCACTCCCGCGCATTCGGCCGTCCGGAGAATCGCTCCGAAGTTTCGCGGATCTTCGATTCCATCCAACCCCAACACAAGCGGCGGCTCCTCGGTCCCAACTCTGGCAGCAACCAACTCGAGAAGTTCATCTGCGTCTCTGTATCGTGCGGCAGCAGCCCTGGCCACAACCCCCTGGTGCGTCGTTTCCTTTAAGGAGCGATCGAGGCTGATTCGAGGTACGCGATGAACTGGAACGTTCGCCTGCCTTGCCAGCGCCAGCAAGTCTCGCAGACGCTCGTGTCGCGCTCCCTCGGCGATCGTAATGCTATCAATTGCTCGCTGGCCCGCACGGAGCGCCTCGAGCACCGGGATGAGTCCATAGATCTTATCGCCTCTCTTATCGCCTTCGCCATCGAACATTGAACGCGGGTCATCATTATGCTTCGCGTCGTTTCGGTGGGCGTCTTCCTGATGGGCCAGCCGGCCCGCAGGTCTCTGTCTCTTATGCGTGGTCTTCATCGTGATCGCTGTCAGGGCGGGGTCCCCAAGGGCGGCCCGCGTGGGGTGCTAGGACCTGGCTTGTGCTTTCAAGAAATAACGAAGCCGGGAATAACGCGTGAACTGATCCTCGTTGCTGTTCTCCGTGACGGCGCTGATGGTGTACTTCCCGGGTCGCTCCCTGCGCCAGCCGCGCGACTCGGTTTGCTGTCCACAGGGCCACACGAACTCCAGCGCTTGCCTGCATGAGTTGTATGCATCATCGTATTCCGCCCGCGGCGCCTTGTCGCGAATCAGCTCGAGTAGCATAGAAAAGTTTTCGGCAACCACCAGCTTTTTTCCTCTGAGGCCAGAGAAGTCGAAGCCATTAGCGTGGATGCGAAACTTTGCGTCGGGCTCTTCACTGTAAAGATCCGTCACAGCCTCGTCGGCGAAAAAGTGACTCGCGTCCTGGATTTCGTTTTCCCCTCGTCCGCCTTTTCGCTCCTGCAGCTCGACCCACTTACGCGACAATCTCCCGGTCACTAACAGGACAAGCTGGCTCCAGGGAATTTGAGATTCATCACTTTCCACAATAAGCTTGGGCGTCAATCCGTTTTCATCGATGCTGACCGAGCGCAGGCGAACCGGAGGTGATTCCCGGAGTTCAAGATCCGCATCCGATACGATTGCCGTCTCGAATCCCAGGGCCTTCAATCTGCGATCAATCAACTCAGCTTCGTCGCGCGTGTCGGTTCGCGCCAACGGCAGCGGCGTTGGGCTGGAGAGCAAGCGGCGTAGGTCGTTGGGGTAAAGTTTGAGAAGACCGGCGGCCTCGCTGAGAACTTCACCTGGAATTTCTGAAGTTTGGGGCAGAAAGATGTTGTTGTAGCCCAGCGCCCAATTTTGCACGGGCTTCAGGCTGGGTTTAAGAAGGTCGGCGGTCTTTTCACTAACTGGAAGCGGGGCGGCACAATAGAGGCAGCTTAGTCTGGTCGGCGGATTCGCCCGCAAACATTCTTCGCAGCGGACCATCTGGTCCGGCGCAAACCCTTGCGGCTCGGATGGCATCAGGGGCTCATCACCGAAGAAAGGAATGTTTTCGTTATCTTTCGGCAACCACTCCTCCAAGACTTTTGATTATACCTCGGGTCCAGAGGTTTCTATCGAGGCAAAGTTGGCGACGAAATCGATGGCATCACTTAAATACATCGTGACTCACAAACGAAACCCAAAAGCTCTTCCGCTTTTCGTTATCACACTATTCACCGGCGCGTGCTCGGCTCTGCAACCTCCAAACGCAAGTGGACCCGGGCCCAGCGGGCCGCCCTACCCGGTTATCTTGATTGAACAGTCTCAAAGGAGAGAAGCGGCGGTACTTGCGTTTGATCGAATCGCACAAAGAAGTGGGCCTGGAAACCTGACGGAGGGTTACCTGGAGCCCGTGACGGCGACCATCAAGAGTCTGCCTGCAGATTTTGGTACTCCGCTGAATCTTCCCAGGGTTGGCAGTAACGTCGAGATGGACGAGGAAGAAACGAGGGAAGCACTCCGCAGATTCATCAATGACTGGCGCGTTCTCATCGGATCAAATCCTTCCCAACTCTCGCTTATTGAGCGGGTAGATCGACCCGACCGCACCAAGATCGCCATATACGAACAGCGAGCTTTTCGCTACCGTTTGCGTGGCGACTTTGGCAAGCTGCAAATCCACTTCACTGCTGACAGGCGCTTGCTCAATCTCACCAGCAGTTGCTTACCCGATGCCGAACGCTTGCAATCAGCGTTGGCCGGCATAACTCCTCGACTGACAGCGGAAGACGCTGGCAAACACGTGCGCGACAGGGGCGTCAGATACACCGACTCTTTCGGCAATCAAAAGACCTTCAACGTCTCCGGGAGCAATGAGATAAATTCTCAAGAGCTCGTTACCTATGTACTGCCCTCGAAACCCGGGGCCGACTCAATTGAAATACACATTGCCTGGGAAGTAACGGTTAGCAATGCTCTTTTTAAAACTGTCTACATCGACGCCCTTAACGACGAGATAATCGCTGTCCGGTAGTCGATTCGGATCACCGGCATCCCAGAGTAGGGTCTTCCATCCCTGGAGGGGATGAAGTTAATAGCCGTGGGCGAGCGTTGAGCGACGCCCACGGATAGGCGAAAGAAAAAATCCTGACCCTGAAGGGGTCATACGATTCAATTCACAGACCTTGCGACAAGGTAAGGCCACGGGTTTGCGCATCTTTACCTTTTCGTGACGTTCGACCCTTTCAGGTTCGGAATCTTTGTTGAGGTTTCCGGGGGCGCTGCCCCCAGCTATTAACTTCCACGCCTTCAGCGTGAAGACTCAATGCGCTTACTTGACCAGAATCCCGCAAAAACGCATCCTAGGCCATGATTCGAAAAACTTATGTCGGAGCGCTTATCAGATGCACAACTTTGATCCCACTAACAACATCTCCTGGCAGTTGGGTAATCGTGGCAGAGTTGCTGTGTTCATTGATGGCAACAACCTTTTTCACGCCGCGCGTTTCCACAACCTCGACATCGACTACAACAAGTTACTCCGCGTACTCCTGGGTGATGGCCGCCTGTTGAGGGCCTTCTTTTATACGGGAGTTGACATCGGAGCCGAGCGACAACAGGGTTTTCTACTTTGGATGAGACGGAATGGCTTTCGCGTGGTGCAGAAAGAACTGAAGACGTTTTATGACGGCACCCGCAAGGCAAATCTTGACGTAGAGATCGCCGTTGACATGCTTTCGCTCGCCGGCCGCTATGACACAGCCGTACTGGTGTCGGGTGATGAAGACTTCGTTTATGCCGTCAATGCAGTCGCCTACAAGGGTTGTCGCGTTGAAATTGCCGGCTTTCGTTCGAACACGGCGCCCAAGTTGATCGATGTTGCAGACTATTTCATCGACCTGGGTGAAATTGCGGAAAAGGTACGGAAGGAGGCTACCCATGGTCCTCGTTACGACGAGCGCGAACTACACGAGCACGTGCCGACACCGTTCATTCACGAGCACATGGAGCTGCGAGAAGAAGACTCTTCGCCCCCGTTCCCGACCGCGATTAGCGTGGTCCTCGAAGCGGAGATCAGCGAAGAGGCTGACGAGTTCCGAGCGGCTACCGAGTTCATCCGGGTTACGGATGACCACTGAACGCTCGTCGAACCTGGACACTGGGATGAAAATATTCACCGTTGAAGAAGCAAATGCGCTGCTGCCAACTGTCCGGAATATCTTGGCCAGGATTCAACGTGCTCACAAGCGAATCTTCGCCTATCGACATGACGCAAAGAAAGCGGCTGAAGGAGCTGAACAAGGGGGCGGGGGTCTGTCGGAAGGTTTGCAGTACGCGAAACTTTTGATGGATCTCACGTCCCAAACGGGCGAACTTGAAGCGCTGGGAGTTCAGCTTAAAGACTTTGATCGCGGCCTGGTCGACTTTCCCTCCCTGCGAGATGGCCGAGTAGTGCTGCTGTGCTGGCAAATCGGCGAAGGCGATGAATTGGAATGGTGGCACGACATCGAGACCGGTTTCGCTGGACGTACTCCCCTTTGAGCGCAAGGGGACCGGAGTTAATAGGAAGCAGGAGCAGACGGCAGGAGCAGGAAACAAAGCACAAAACTCGTGCGGAGCCTTCGACAGTAAACCTCACTAACTAGAAAGGAGCAGTAGAGTTATGCCTACCTCACAAGGCTTTAGAGATCTTAAGGTGTACCGGCTGGCTTTTAGGCTAGCCATGGAGATTTTTCATGAATCAAAACATTTTCCGAGAAAGGAAAAGTTTTCTTTGACGGATCAGATTCGCCGAGTGTCGAGAAGCGTGGCTACGAACATCGGTGAAGGTTATCGAAAGAAACGTTACCCGAAGATGTTTGTCGCCAAGATGGCCGATGCGGACGGGGAAGGGACTGAGACCCAAGTTTGGCTTGAATTCGCAGAGAGCTGTGGGTACCTCTCAAAAAAGCGTGAATTGGAACTCAGAATGGGTTACGAAGAAGTCGGTCGAATGCTGGGCGGCATGATTGCTCACCCAGAAAAATTCTCGTAATGGGCTGACTGCCTCCTGCTCCTGCCGTCTGCCTCCTGATTTGCCAACTCCAACCACCTGAATAATTCTGGTTGACCACTTAAAGTAATTCCTGATAGGATGCGCCGCGACTAGGCACTAAGCTTGGGTTTAGCGGTTTGCGTTTCTGTGAAATGCCGGCTCAAACGATCCCCTTCGGAGGCACTCTGGTATGCAATGTTCCTCGTGCGGCGCTCTCCAGGAAATCGGAGTAGAGCAGTGTCCGGTGTGTGAAGCCGTCTCCAATGCCAACGAGACCTTATCCGGAAGCCTGGGCATGGCTGAAATCCCCGCAGCAGCGTCAAACGGCGCCCAAAATCATCCATCGACTTCAAAACTAATTGAGTTTCCTGGTGTTTCGAGGAGCTCCGTTCCCCAATGGCGCAAGGAATTAAGCGAGCGGGTACGGGAAGTTCATGAAAAGCGGGCCCGCGAGGCTGCTCTTGAGGCTGCGGAAGAACCGCGAGACGAGGGTGAGGCTGCTAACGGGGCGCCGCCGCTAGAGTTATTACCCCAGGCTGACGTCCCACCATTGAATCCTCTCGTCACCGCGGCGCTGCGTCGCATCGAACGTGCGCATCACGCAGCGCAGGGCGTGAATCGCTTAGCCGGCACGCCTGGAGCTGCTGCTTTGGCTTACGCGACCGAAAATGAGTATAGAGCCGAAGCACTGCCAGAGTTCGAAATTGCCCGAGTTGCCGCAGTCGGTAGCCTTGAGCCTCAGCCGTTCGACGGTCTTCCGGAAACTGAACCAGTTCAGCCTGAGAAAGTTCACAATCTGGTCGTAGTCCCGTCTGCGGTCACAAAAAACGAGAGTCAGAGAACTAAACCCAAGCCGCGACGGATGATCGTCGAGAACGATCGTGCGCTTAACTATTTGGATTCCGTCCCTACCTCCGTTCGCTTCGAGGTGGTCAAGTTTCATCACGCGCCGGCCTTTGCTCGGGTTCTGGGCGCCGTGGTTGATTTGATGGTGGTTGCCCTTCTCTGTGCGCCTTTCGCCGCCCTCGTGGAATTGACGAATGGAAGCTGGAGGGACTTGAAAGTGGCCGCCACGGGAGCCGCAGTCTTCTCCGTTATGAGCTTTCTCTATTTCACAACCTCGACCGCTTTAACCGGGCGCACGCTTGGAATGCGACTCTTTTCTTTGCGCATCGTCGATGCCCGGACCGGCTTGATCCCAACGGGCAAGCAATCAGCCGGACGCGCTCTCGTTTACCTGGCAACTATCCTGACACTCGGACTGGCGGCACTCTACGTGCTCATCGATCGTGATAAGCAAACAGCCCACGATCGTCTTACACGCACCACTGTTATCACTGTGTAGCAACAACTAATCGAGTTAAGTCGGGCTCTGCTCTAATCTTCGTGCAGAGCCTTTTTGCGTGCTGCGCAAAATCTGGTAGCCTAGCACCCCACTCGGGCTGCCCGCGTGGGGACCCCGCCCTGCCGCTACGAGTAATTCCGTGAACCAACAAACAATCGAAGAGATCGTTAAGGAGATTAGCAGCCATTTGAGTGGCAGGTTCCTGGGCAGGATCTTCCAGCTCTCTCCCCTGTCTCTGGCTATCGACTTTGGCCTTCGGGGCGCCGGGTACCTTCTTATTAGTGTTGACCCTGCTGCACCTCGGGTTTACCTGATCGAGCGCTCCTCAAGACAAATGGAAAAACAATCGGTTACGCCGTCACAGTTCGTGCAGGCCATGCGGAGTAGCCTGGGTGGTGGCCGGATGCTTTCCGTAACGAAGGACGTTTCCGAGCGGATTGTTCGATTCTCATTTTCTGTCGAGGATGAATTAGGCGAGTCAAAAGGTGCGGCTTTGGTTGGGCAGCTCACCGGCCGCTCCGCAAATCTCTTCCTCCTCGATCGGGAGGGTCGGATAACGCACGCCTTGAGATCTCCAAAGGGTACGGGCCAACAAGTCGGCGCGCCATATCAGCCTCCCGCCAGCCAAGATCCTCCCGCCGCTCCGCGAAAACTCGACATCCGGAACGAGCAAGAGAACCCACTGGAAAAGGGGGCCTTTCCTTCCTTGTCGGCTGCAGCCGACGATTACTACCTTCGACGCGAATCCGCCGCGACCTTCGCAGCGCGCTCAAGGGCCTCGCTGGGCAAAATAAAAAAGGAACTAGCTCAAGCGATAAAGCTTCAAAGCAATCTGCGGAAAGATCTCGCCGCACATGGCGATTCGGAGCAACACAAGCGCTACGGCGATCTCCTGCTGGCTAACATTGCCAACGCCAAGCGCGACGGCAACAAGATCAAGCTGACGGATTATTACTCCGAAGGCGCGCCAGAAATAGAGATCGAAGTTGACGAAAACGCTTCTTTACAAAACGAAGCCGCCCGCTACTTCGCCCGCTACACCAAGGCGAAGCGGGCCACTGTAGAAATTAGCGCGCGTGTGACTCAGTTGGCGGAGACCATCACCCGACTTGAAGAGCGGAAAGGGGAGCTCGAGAGAATTGTCGCCGCTCGCGACGAAACTGCCCTCGTCCTATTCGAAGGGATAGGGGAAACGCAGCCAGCTAAAAAGATCAAACGAAAGCCGGCGGATAAAATACCTGGCGTTCGTCGTTACCGCTCGTCAGATGGCTATGAGATCCTCGTTGGCCGCGCAGCTCACACCAACGATCAACTAACCTTCCGCATAGCCCGTCCTCACGATTTGTGGCTACACGCAGCCGACTACCCCGGCTCGCATGTCGTGATCCGCAACCACACACGCTCGGAGATTCCCCATCGAACGATTATCGAAGCTGCACAACTGGCAGCTAAGTTTAGCCAGGCCGGCGACGACTCAAAGGTTACGGTTCATTACACCCAGCGGAAGTTTCTTTCAAAACCGAAGGGCGCTGCGCCGGGACTAGTGCGCATGTCCAGTGTACGCACTCTAACTGTCGAGCCCGGCGAGACTATTCCGCGCTCTTACTGAACAGAGTTTAGCCCGGCTAATTCACTAGCATAAAAAACCTATGCAAGGAAAATACAACATCATAGGAGGTGAATCTTGCTGGTATACTCCTTCAAAATTCTTCAATCCAGAAAGGAAAGTAATCTCATGGGACTTTTTGACAAGATGTTTGGGCAAGGTGCGTCTGAGGCGCAGCAGCAACCTAAGGGCGAACAGCGCTTCAACACGCTCAAGCAGAAATACCAATCGGTGCTCAACGCAGCCGATCAGCAGCACATACAATTCCAGAACCTTCATGTGCAGGATGACAAGCTCTTCATCAAAGGCATCGCGCCTTCAGAAGATGCTAAGAGCAAATTCTGGGATCAGATCAAGTTGGTCAACCCAAACGCTGACGACATTACAGCGGACATCAGCGTGGATACGAGCCGTGCCATGGGCGCGGCGGCCGGCGGGGGCGGCGGTGAGGGAGGAGAGACTTATGAAGTCAGGGCAGGCGATAATCTCTCCAAAATCAGCAAACAGTTCTACGGAGATGCTAACGAGTACATGCGGATCTTCTATGCCAACCGCGACCAACTCCGCGACCCCGACAAGATCCAGGTGGGCCAGAAGCTAACTATCCCACCGGATGACAAGTAGAATCCATGAGCCCTTCATAAAGGAGAGGCTCGGGCTGTTCTTCAAAGCGGTTGTCAGAGTAGTCTGGCAACCGCTTCGTTGCCTATCTGCTCACCGCACAGAACCGTTTGCGGTAGCCAATGGATCCGGCACTCAACGCAGTTGAAACAGCTCACCGCACAGAACCGTTTGCGGTAGCCAATGGATCCGGCACTCAACGCAATTGAAACAGCTCACCGCACAGAACCGTTTGCGGTAGCCGATGGATGCCACACACAACGTAGTCTGAACCAATTGCCGCACCAGTCTTAGTGGCTGTCTTGCGTTTTTGCGTGTTTGCGAGGAATCCATCGCGTTGCTGGCCGCGATCCATGGGCTACCGCAAATGGTTCTGTGTGGTCAGCTGTTTACAGATGCGTTGTGTGGTGGCATCCATTGGCTACCGCAAATGGTTCTGTGTGGTCTGTTTACAGATGCGTTGTGTGGTGGCGTCCATTGGCTACCGCAAACGGTTCTGTGCGCTGTCAATGCGACGACTGACCCACCACCGCCCCTCGGGGCAGCTTTCCGCGCGAACGCTCGGGAAGAGTATGATGCACTGTTATCGGTACCTGTAACTCAAGAGGAATCCGACTTATGAGCTCAGCAAGGGAAACTACACGCGACCGATCAGAAGAATTGTTTGCTCGCGCGGTTAATTTAATGCCCGGCGGTGTGAATTCGCCGGTCAGAGCCTTTCGCGCGGTGGGCGGAACTCCACGATTCATCCGGAGCGCCAA
>CAZVHN010000105.1:0-12380 GCA_964626895.1 uncultured Chloracidobacterium sp.
CCCGCCTACTCGTTTTCTCCCAAAGCCGGAGTTTCTTGCATGGCACCGACAGCACGTGTTTCGCACCTGACAATCCTTACAGCCGAAAAGAATGATGTTCGCCCAAGGCAGGCGCACTGACGCAATTCTAACCAAGCTGTAGCCCTCGCGTCGGACCAATTCCAAATTCCATATCCTTCTAAATGCGATTCGCTATCTTCATTCTTGCTAGACGTATTCCAGATGGTTCGCCATCTCATCGCCTGACAAGACGTCGTAGACTAAGATCAGCGCTCCGATTAATTCTCCTACCTTTCGTCTTGGGTTAGCGTAAACGATTCCTGCGTGCATTGCGCCCTTGTCAGCGAGGGCAAGGAAGTCGGAGTCCATCGTCACCATCACCCGACGCTCCGCCAGCGCATATTTCAAATTGCTCGCTATCCGACAGGGCAGCCCTGCCGGCTTCCTGCACCGTTAACACATTTACACCACGGCGTCGCAAACCCTCTGCGACAGCACGATGAATGTGCTCGTCCAGGTAGAAGCTAATCTGCTCCATGGAGCAGTTTCTCTTTTAGCTTTGAAGGAAGCTGTGACCGCAGCTGATCGGCAAGTTCGTCGTTGCGACGAATATCGTTACGAATCTCTTCGACGTTATCAAAGTAATAGGCCAGGGCAGCGTGGACATCACTGAGACTCAGTTGCGGGTGCGCCGCGATGATCTCATCCGGGCTCATTGTCAAATCGTCATGCCAGATGACGATGTCCATCACGCGTATTCGATGGCCTGCGATGCAAGCCTTTCCTCCCTGAATTTCGGGAGTCTTGGTGATGCGGTCTGTGATTACGTCTGCCATTCAGGTTTCAACACTTATTTGAACCAGCACGGCGGGCTTCTCATTAACAAATCGCTCCTTGCCGTAACAGTCATCGTCTCAACCATGCGAATTCTATCCCAACCGTGCACATCAGGAAAGAAAAACGTGCCAGCGGACCGGACCGGCTTCACTTCAACACTTGTCACCATTACACGACGTTGAGCCCGATTTGACAATTGTCACTGCCGCGGGTAGGTCAGGGTGCGATGGTCGTAAATAGGAACAATGATAGCTGTGTAGGTATTAAGCCACCAACGCGGGGCGCGGAGTGTATGTCTCGGAGATGATGGCCTCGGCGCCGGCGACATCCAGGGGCTTGGAGAAGAAATAGCCCTGACCGTTCGGGCAGTTGAGGCTGCGCAGCAAATTCAGCTGGTCCTGCGTCTCTACGCCTTCCGCCACCGCATCCATGCCCAGATTTTCCGCCAGCATCAGGATGGTGCGCACGATCTCCATATTCTCCTTATCCATGCAGGTAATGAAGGAGCGATCGATTTTCAGCGTATCAATCGGGAAGCGATGGAGGTAAGTCAGGGATGAATAACCCGTGCCGAAGTCGTCGATGCTCAATCTAACTCCCAGAGCGCGCAGTTGGGAAAGCATCGCCGCGGCAGATTCGAAATTGTCCATCACCATGCTCTCAGTGATTTCCAGTTTCAGGTACGCCGGATCAACTCCAGTCTCCGTGAGGATATCTCTGACCTGATCGATCAGATCCGGTTGCGCAAACTGTCTCGCCGAAAGATTAACCGTCATGTAGAGAGGCTTGTCGGTCGGGAACTTCTCTTGCCAACGCTGAATCTGGAAGCAAGCTTCTCTCAGTACCCACTGACCAATCTGCACAATTTGCCCACCCTCTTCGGCGACCGGAATGAAATCCAGTGGTGAAATCAATCCGCGCACCGGGTGCTGCCAACGCACCAGGGCCTCGAAGCCACAGAGCCGGAAATCATCAAGCGCCACTATGGGCTGATAGTGGATAAAAAACTCCCGGCGTTCATGGGCCATACTGAGATCGGTTTCGATCTGGAGGAGGTTGAGAGCGTGATCGTGCATCTCTTCATCGAACATTTCATGGCGGGCCTTGCCCAACGACTTGGAGCGGTACATAGCGGTGTCAGCGTCCCGCAGGATTTCATCAGGTTCGTCGTAGACGATCGAACTGGGAGCAATGCCAATGCTGACTGTGGTGAAGACGTCGCGGCCACTCAGGTTGAAAGGTTTCTTGAGTTCCTGGTGGATTCTTTCAGCGACCAATATCGCTTCCTTCTCCTCATGGATTTCTTCCAGGAGGATTGTAAACTCGTCGCCACCCACTCGCGCTACCGTATCTCCCGGACGCAAACAGGTCTCCAGCCTGCGGGCAATGCCAACCAGCAACTGGTCACCGATCATGTGTCCGAGACTGTCGTTGACCAGCTTAAAGCGATCCAGATCGAGGAAGAGTACGGCAAACATTAACCCAGGCTTACGCTTCGCACGCGCGATGGTGAACTTCAAGTGGTCAATCATGAGGGCGCGATTCGGAAGACCCGTCAGCGCATCATGGAAGGCATCGTGCAGCAGCTTCTCCTCGGCTTCCTTTTGATCAGAAATGTTTTGTATTTGAAAGATTAGCTGTGCGGACTTTTGATTCTCAATTTGGACTTGCGTTACGCTCCAGAGCACCGAGATCACGAGTCCGTCTTTGTGAATGCATCTCGCTTCGGTCTTGAAGTTCGGAATTTTGCCGTTTAGCAAGTGTTGCAGCTTAGCCATCGCAGGCGTACGGTCATCCGGATGGACGAACTCCTGAAAATCTTTGGTGAGCAGTTCAAGTTCCGAGTAACCGAGTATTTCGCATAACGAGAGATTCACCTTATGCCAGTGGCCGTTTGGCAAGACCAGCGCCATGCCAATAGCGGCGTGGTCGAAGGCGACGCGAAACATTTCCGTGCTACGGCGCAAAGGCGCGGCCAGGGAGTCATCTACCTTTGCTTCAGGTGCAGCCACAGCCGCTGCTTCGACCGTTTCCTCCTTCGGCAAGTGGTATGTGCAATAGAGCACTGCCAAGGTACCGATGATGACGACGATAGCATTGAGCCACCACGATTCAATAAACGTGCCGACGGCCACTGCCAACGTTGCGCTGAGAAGCGTGGCGATAACTAGACGCACTGCCTTGCCGGCAGCCCCAGACTTCTCTGGAACCACCGCGAAGGCCGAGGTGGTTGGCCACACGACCTGTTTGTTTCCTGAATTTTCACCCGCACGTGACATATTGTTTACCGGAGTTTTCAACGAGGAAGTTAGAAAGGACGGTTGCGCTGGGGCCACCCGGTAATGCCTGTGCACCTCGTATGCCGCTCGGAAACTGGGATGCACCGTGGGCGATTCCTGTTGTTTATTGGGGTATTTGAGGGTGAGGTTCTGGGGTTGTGACAAGTTGCGTCAAAACGAAAGTAACGATTTCACGGCTGGACTGCTATTCGGTCATTTTGAAGACGCCCGGGCAGACGGTTTTAAGGCGTGCTTGAGTGCCTACCCGACGGATTTACGAGGCGCCCCTGAGCGGGGCAACTTGCCTTCGGCTGTGGGGCGAGTTGCCCTGATCTCGGGATCACCAATCTTCTTTAGCGATGTATTTGAGGAGGCTTTTGATGGAGGCGACAGTATAGCTACCGTCGTTTTTCCTTACCGGGATGTGGCGATAGCGGCCGGTCGACATTTTATGCAGCGCTTCGGCCATTGAATCCTGCTCATGAAGCACTTCGGGATTTGGGCTCATCAGATCTTTTACTGCCATTGCCGGGAAACGCGCCTCCGCCCCGGTCATCTTGCGCAGCACATCATGCTCAGTAAAGATCCCCGCCAACTTGCCGCCATCTACAACCAGAGCACATCCTGAATTTGCGCGCTTCATGAGACGAACAACGTCGAGGGCCGGCGTTTCCGAAACCACTGTGATGGTCTCTTCCTGTTCGAGCCGGCCCAGATTGTCTTCCATCACGGAACGCGCGAGACCTTCAGCCGCGTCAGCGCGGGGTACGTCGAGATCGCGAAACGGCGATAAGCAATTGTCGCAGCGATCAGTGCCGTCAATATTCTCGTGGCCACAGGATGGACAATTCATTTTCGATTTCCAAGCCGATCTGCCGGTGTCTGCGGTTTAGAACTTGCGGTTGCAAATACTAATGCGAGCGTTTGGTCATTGTATTACGGCACTGCGGAATTGCAAACAACCTCAAGACATAACCGCACCGATCAGGCGCGGTTGCAACTCTCTTTCGTCCATCACCATTGCTGACTCTCGATTCTGAGACTAGACCGTGATAATATCGCCGCGAATTGTCTAAGAGATTCTCACTGAACTGGCTGTTCTCTTCTGTCCCTGAAGGTTACATGCCAAATAGAGATCCTCGCCTCCAGATGCACTCCACCAGATGCCTCTGTTGCCTTCGCGGCATCCAAGACTCACGTAGAACGGGAAATTGGACTCTGGAATTGGATCGATGATGTTGAGTTTCTCGGCCTTTCGTGGGTAGAGTTTACGTGACCTCGCAAAAAGTAACGGGGATTTCGACTTTGAGACAACCACAGCAGAGTCTTTAAAACACGCTCTACCCAACCACACGACAGCCAGTCTCACGCGCTTGAAGTTCCGGGTCATGGATATCTCGACCTTCCCGAATGGGCCAGGTGTCGCTGACATCAGGGCGCTGACTTCACTGGACGTGATGGTGGTAACCAGCGGTGGGACGGTTATCGTGCAGGGGACGACGCTGGAGGAAGACACCAGCGTGCCTAACCTCGGTCAGCCTATGGCAGGTGGTTACAACTCCAGCCTCTCGGCAGGGGTGATAACGCTGGCTACGCCGCTCAACCCCGGCGCTTCGGTGAACATGCGGTCTGTCTTTGGCGTCGAGGCGTTGGGCAAGTTCCGAGTCTTTGTCATCGTCGAAGCATTGCCGTAAAACAGGACAGCAAAACTTAGGCGCCATTGCCGAAAGTGATCAGTTCAACTCTTTTACTGGGACCGCAGTGTCTCGCCCGCAATGCGCGTGTAAAACTCAATGGCAGTCACACTCGTGGAGTCGACCACTCAACCAGCGCCGAGGGCGCGGCAGAAGGTAGCCAGGCGCAAACGCCGTAGGCGGTGCAGCGCCTGGAACGGCCTCCGAAAATTGTCCCAGCCCTGAAAGGGCATGTGCTGCCCCCCTTTCAGGGCTGGTCGATTATATTGATCATGATCCAGGGGCAGCGCGCTCGGCGCGCTCGCCCTGGCTACCTTCTGCCGCGCCTTCAGCGCTCGTTGAACACTTCGCCGCGTCTTACTCGCAGTCAAACGGAAATTGATACGCCGGGAGCCTCTTGACTCGATGAGCTGAGGATTCCTTACGACCCACCCCAGGCCGGAGCTGTCCTTTCGCCACGCTTCGCTGGCTTGCTATCCTGCCAGCGTCAAGCAAATGACAACATCCGCAAGCTGACTATTCAACTACCCAGGTATCGCCGCTGTTGAGGAGCTTATCCAAACTACCCGGCCCGTTCTTCGCGATTGCCGCATCAATCTGGCCCACCATCATTTCTTCATAGGTGGCGCGCTCGATCGCGCGAAAGATCCCCACCGGCTGCGGGAAATCGGGCTGCTCCATACGAGCGAGCATGAATGCCACCGAAGGATCTTGAAGGTGGATGTCGTGCACCAGTAGATCGGCTTCGGTGATGCCATTCTCGCCAAGCGTTACCACTTCCGGATGCGCACCATTCATCCGAATACCCTGGCTACGGTCTTTGCCAAAGATCATCGGTTTGCCGTGCTCAAGATAAAGCACGCGATCCGACCTCACGCTCCTCTCAGCAAACTGATCGAAGGCGTGATCGTTAAAGATATTGCAGTTTTGATAGACCTCGATGAAAGAAATTCCTTTGTGTTTCGCCGCGGCTTCAACTACCGACCCGAGATGTTTGACATCAATATCGATCGACCGCGCGACAAAGGTCGACTCGCTTGCTATGGCGAGTGAAAGAGGGTTGATCGGGTAATCGATGGTCCCCAGCGGTGTTGACTTGGTCTTCTTGCCGAATTCCGAAGTGGGACTGTACTGGCCTTTGGTCAATCCATAAATACGGTTATTGAACAGGATGTAGTTGATATCGAGATTGCGCCGGATAGCGTGCATGAAGTGGTTGCCGCCAATCGACAAGGCGTCGCCATCGCCGGTGATCACCCAGACGC
The DNA here is from genome assembly GCA_964626895.1 of uncultured Chloracidobacterium sp. GTDB lineage: Bacteria > Acidobacteriota > Blastocatellia > Pyrinomonadales > Pyrinomonadaceae > PSRF01. The sequence goes on from CAZVHN010000105.1 coordinate 6,076, forward strand.
TAAGATCTGGGTTGCCGCACTTGATCCCCGTGGCCACCGCCGGCGCGCGTCCATGAATGCTGTGAAAGCCATAGGTATTCATGTAATAGGGAAAACGCGACGAGCAGCCGATGCCGGAAACGAAAACGATTTTCTCGCGCGGGATACCCAGCTCGGGCATGACCTTCTGTACATTATTGAGAATTGCGTAATCGCCGCAACCGGGACACCAACGCACTTCCTGATCGGAAATAAAATCCGCCTTCTTGAGTTGTCCCGGTGGCGGAGCTATTTTGCCCGAGACAGCTGAACCAACTTCGCTGTCGGCCGAAATCGCTTGCTCGACAATCGGTTTGTTAATGTTTCCGTTGCCACTATTACCAATTCCGCTTGTACTCATGAATGCTCCTTAAAAAACTACTGTGCAAAAATCTCGGCCACTTGGATTTGAAAACCTGGAACAACATCACCCCCGTCAAGAGTATCCTTCTCGGTGAGAGTCACGATATCGGTTAACGATCGGTATACAGTAACGGTGTGTAGTTTTGAACTAACAACCCAGACTAATCGCGAGCCAAATTCCAGCCACTCCATTACTTTCTTTTCAACCTCGCGGACGGTATCCGAAGGACTGTTTACTTCTACTGCAAGATCGGGTGCTCCGGGCCAATAGCCCTTGCTAGCACCAACCTCATCCACCCGTTGCTGACGGTTGAATGCAATATCAGGCGCACGAACCGTATCCGGATTAGAGGTCAATTTAAAACCTGTCTCCGCGGCATATACCTCGCCGAGTCGGTTTGCCTTTATGTGTTGAGCGAGAGGAACTGTTAGACGTATCGTAATTCTCCCGTTCTCATGTCCGGTGGGTGACATTTTTTTGAGCTCTCCATCAATGAGTTCGTAGCGAAACTGGCCGCGAGGTAATACCAGCAGCTCATCCGCGCTCATGAGTTTTACTCCAGTGCTCATAATTCCTTATTTACCCCGGCAGTAGGATCCAAATCAAGGCTTCTTATCAGTCATGCGAGCTTGCTCAACCGGCTTGCACAATTCTAAGAACTTATCCCTTACGTAGGGGTCGAGTCTGGAAGCGAAATCGTTCGGTAGACCCCGAATTTTTATCAACTCTTGCACGTCGGCCAGATCCTTCAAACGATCCGGCGCGGAGATACCGGAAGCTAGTTTCAATTCGATTAACTTCTCAAATGTCACAACCTGGATGCCATCAATTTCGGTTGAAGCCGAGGATGGTTCAGGAATACTCACCGGCTTCGGCTTTCCATCACCCGGATATTCCCCGGTGGTCATTACTTCAATAGTGACCCCATCTCGTGTCGAACGCAGCCTCTTTTTTGCTCCTGGAAATGCTGGAACATAACCGAGACCGATCAGGTCTCGATGAAAGACTTCCAGTCCTTCTGGTGTAAGCACAAGATCGATGTCTTCAGTAAAGCGTGGATACCCATGGGCTAAGAGAGCGACGGCTCCGATCACCATGTAGGTGATTCCGTGTTCCTTCAGATCGTCGGCGAGCTGCGCCAGCGTGTTGTTGAGGGCTCCTTGTCCCATAAAGTAGCGCTGTCCCTCCGCGTAGAGATCTAGAACGGACTCCGCTGCTTGAGACTCGGTGATTTTAGTTTCGATATTAGACACTTCCAAAAACCGTTCGAGCTCATTGCGGGGCAAGATGCCCGCCCTCCAGGGAATGCTCGCGCTCCACAGCGCTCAAGTTACAAATACTCTTCAACCTTCCTGACAATCTCGCGAATCTGGAAAGGCCGTCCTTTCACCTTTGAGAAGGCAACCGCGTCGACCAGATACTTCGCGCGTATCATGGTCGCGAGCTGCCCCAGGTTCATCTCCGGTATGATCACTGTCTCAAATCCCGCAAGCACCTCGCCGAGGTTCTTGGGGAAGGGATTAAGATGACGAAGATGCGCTGACGATACGCTCTTACCTTCGCTCTGCAACTTCTCCACTGCCGTGCTGATAGAACCATAGGTGGAGCCCCAGCCGAGAACGAGTACCTTGCCCTTTGGTTCACCGAAGACTTCCACGAGCGGAACGTCGTTGGCTGCCCGATCGATCTTCTCCTGTCGCAGCTTGACCATCAAGTGATGGTTTTCCGGATCGTAGTTTACGTTGCCGGTAATGTGTTGCTTCTCAATGCCGCCGATGCGATGTTCGAGACCCGGCGTTCCGGGAATGGCGTAAGGCCGAGCTAAGGTTTCGGGGTCGCGCGCGTAGGGCATGAAGTTAGCAGGGTCATTCGCAAAAGTGACTTCGATCTTTGGCAGGTCAGCGATTTCAGGAATGGCCCAGGGCTCGGCGCCATTAGCCAGGTAACCGTCCGACAGATAGAAAACCGGGCTCATGTACTTGAATGCCAGCCGGACCGCTTCAATCGCCATGTGGAAGCAATCGGCCGGAGTTGCGGGAGCCACCACGATCACCGGACACTCGCCGTTTCTTCCCCACACGGCCTGAAACAAATCGGCCTGTTCAGTCTTCGTTGGCAGTCCTGTTGAGGGCCCACCGCGTTGCACATTAATGATCACGAGCGGCAGTTCGGTCATCACTGCCAGACCGATTGCCTCCTGCTTCAGGGCCACACCTGGTCCAGAAGTTCCCGTCAGCCCAATTTGGCCCACAAAGCTGGCTCCGATTGCCGAACATACGGCAGCAATCTCGTCCTCCGCCTGAAACGTCTTAACTCCAAAACTCTTGTGCCGCGCCAACTCATGCAAAATGTCCGAGGCCGGCGTGATGGGGTACGAGCCGTAGAACAGTGGCCGTCCGGCGAGTTGCGAGGCAGTCACGAATCCGATCGCCGTCGCTTCGTTGCCGGTAATCTTGCGATATTTGCCGGGAGCGATTTTGGCTTTCTTGATCGTGAAGTGCGTCGTGAAGACTTCGGTAGTGTCGGCGAAGTTGTAGCCGGTCTTAAGCGCTATTTCATTTGCCTTGGCCAACTCCGGATGCTTCCCGAACTTTGCACCAATCCAACTGAGCGTGTTCTCCATCGGTCGATCGTAGAGCCAATAGAGCACGCCGAGCGCGAAGAAATTCTTGCAGCGATCGATCTCCTTGCGCGAAAGCTCGACATTGCCTTTGAGGGCATTCATGTTGAGCGTGGTGATCGGCAGCTTGTGCACGCGATAGCCGGCGAGTGAGCCATCGTCGAGAGGGTTGGTCGCATAGTTTGCGTACTTCAAGTTCTCTTTAGTGAAGCCGTCGGTGTTGACTATGATCGTGCCACCGTCTTCCAGGTCGGCGAGATTAACTTTCAGCGCCGCAGGATTCATCGCCACCAGAACGCTGGGCTGGTCGCCGGGCGTCTTTATGTCCTGGCTGGAGAAGTTCAGCTGAAAGCCGCTGACGCCAGGCAAACTTCCCGCAGGGGCGCGAATCTCCGCGGGGAAATCCGGCAAGGTCGAGATGTCGTTGCCGACAACTGCCGAAGTGTTCGTAAACTGCGTGCCGGTTAACTGCATGCCGTCGCCGGAGTCTCCGGCGAAGCGAATGGTCACAGCTTCTACTTCCTCGAGGTTCTTTTCGATCTGTTCAGCGGGTGTTTCGATGACAGTGCTCATGAGTGTTTTATCAAGCCTCTTTGCTGAGTGTATTGCCGATTTCCGATTGCCGATTTCCGATTGCCAATAGCGCCAGGCCGTCTTGATGGTTCTGAAAATTGGCAGTCGGCAATCGCAAATCGAAAATGTCTCATCCCCCGTGCTCGCTGTCCATCACCTGGTCAGGATTTGGTGGCAAGTTCATCGTTTCCTTTGGATAACTCTCGGCCAAATAAGAAATCACATCAAAAACCGAGATCGAACCTGCCAGCTGTCCATCTTTAACCAGTGGAATATTTCGGTAGCTCTTCTCAGTCATCATCGCGACAGCATCGCCAATCGTGGCATCAGGCGACAAGGTCGCAACTACGGTTGACATCCACTTGCTGACCGGGTCGTTCATGTCAACCGACTCGCCGATGATCTTGGTCAACACGTCGCGTTCCGTAAAAATGCCTACTACCCGCCCGTGCTCACAAACTATCGCGCAACCACCCTCGTCCTGTTTCATAACCTCAACAGCTTTGGAAAGTGGAGCTGAAGGCCCGAGGCAGACGTAGTCGTCCGTTTCCATCAAGTTTACTTTGTCGCGGCGGGCATGTTGGGATGCCTCGATCTTGGCGATAACCACCCCGGGTGTTTTATCTGCGGCCGGCTGTCTGGACATTGACGAGTGCTCCGTTTGGTATGGGAGTTAAATCTGGTGGAAACGCTAACGAATTGTACCACAGGAAGAACCGTCAGGTTGGAACTGCGACGTGCACTAACCACGCGCGGCGTAAAGTGCTCGCAGTTCCTTGTCGTAAGGCGACATTTTGACCAGCTTCTCGATGATGCCCGGGAGAACCTGCAAGGTTTGCGCAACGTCCTGCTCGCAGCTGTAGCGTCCTAGTGAGAACCTGATAGACCCCTGGGCCGCAGTGTAGGGAACATTCATGGCTCGTAGAGTGGGAGACGACTCACGTGTTGTCGAATGGCAGGCTGAGCCAGTGGATACCGAGATGCCGGCTTCATTGAGGTGCGCCAGAATGTTTTCGCCCTCGACGTACTCGAAGGATATGTTCGACGTGTTTGGCAGCCGTTTCGTCCGATCCGGCGTTCCGTTCAAACTAGCATTAGGAATGCGGCTCAGAATTTCGTCCTCTAACTGATCCCGTAAACGCCTGACTAATTCGTGACCTTCAGGATTTCCGGCCAAATCGCACGCCGCGCCCAGCGCTACTATATTTGGTACCGCTGAAGTTCCCCCGCGCCGCCCGCTTTCCTGGCTGCCGCCAATTATGAAGGGCGCGAGCTTCACCCCGCTCTTAACATAGAGGGCGCCCACGCCTTGCGGTGCATGAAGCTTGTGACCGGAGATCGCAAACAGATCGACTTCGAGTTGGCTCAAATTGATGGGAATCTTGGCCACTGCCTGCACGCCATCCACGTGAAATAGCGCGCTGGAGTTCGCGCGCACGATGTGACCGATCTCATCAATAGGAAAGAGCACGCCGGTTTCGTTATTAGCAAGCATCACCGAAACCAGTGCGGTGTCGGGGCGCAGCGCGGCGCGCAAACTCTCGAGATCTAGTTCTCCTTTGCCGTCTACCTCCAGCCAGGTGACCTCGTAACCCTGCCGCTCCAGTCGCGCGCAGAGATTCCTGACCGCTTCGTGTTCGACGAGAGTGGTAACGATGTGCTTCTTTTCCGGATTCTCCTCGAGCACACCGCGGATCGCCCAGTTGTCAGATTCGGAACCGCACGAAGTAAAGACGATCTCGCTCGCGTCAGCCGCGCCTAGCAATCCGGCTACCTGTTCGCGCGCACGCTCAAGGGCCGTCTTCATCTTCCGCCCCAAGGAGTGGGCCGATGATGGATTACCGTAAAACTGGGTGAGGTATGGCTGCATCGCCGCGATTACTTCCGGCGCGACTCGGGTCGTTGCGTTATTGTCCAGGTAGATCATCTCCGTGTTCCATTTCTCATTTGTCATGATATTTGTCATTCTCATTTTCCATTTTCCATTATTCATCCGATTGGTCACGACCTACCACTCGCTATTCATTGTCCCTAGAATGTCTTCAATCAACGAGTAGCAAGAGCGGCATCCCGCGCCGGCGTTACAGGCCCTGGTAACTTCCGCAATCGTACGCAACCCGCCCGCCTTGATTTCGTCCTCGATGGTTCGCTCGGAAACGCCGAAGCAGGTGCAAATCAGCGCCTCATCTCCCGTCCACTGTTCGCGTACTGAATCACTGTATTGCTTGACTGCGGAAATTAAGGCTTCGCAAGCGAGCGCGGCGCATTGATCGCGATCCACGGGCCAACCGCCCCACTGTTCTATAACTGACTTCTTCGGAGATTGCCCCAGGACTGCCGCTTCCGCCGTTGTCTTCCCCTTGACTTGCTCAGTCAGCAAAGAACTGGCCGCAACCAGATAACTGCAGCCCGCCGATTTGAACTTTGCATCAGTAATTCGCTGCGATTCGTCGACACTCAACGAAAGCCTCAGGGTAGCGCCGCAGGTAAGAGAACCCGCTCTGGCAACTGCCTCCGCATCGGCAATGTTACCCACATTTTTCGGGTTGAAGAAATGCTCGTTGATGAGAGCTGAGTTCATTGTTCGATGAATATGAAATCTACGCATGAAGGCTATCCGCGCGCTCCCCGCTTTGTCAAAAACTAGTGATTTCGACCAACCGAAGCGATCCACGAAATCACACGAACCGGCACTTAGTCTTTGTTAATGTCATTTCGTGCGATTTCGTG
>CAZVHN010000106.1:0-2386 GCA_964626895.1 uncultured Chloracidobacterium sp.
AGCATGTCGAAATCGACCAGGTTGGAAAAGACCATTCCGCGAGAATCGTCATTCAAAGCATCAATCGTCTGGTCAATAGACTGTTCGTTGTTTTTGGCCATGCGGTCCTGCGTGACGCCATTCGAATCGTAGATGGAGGCAATCTTGCCAATGCAGACGACGTCCAATCCTTCGTCTTCCAGAGCTACCAGGAGATTTTCTCGGGGCGGAGGCACCGCATAATCGTGACGGTTCTCCGTACGGTAGAAACCACCGGGTTCGCCAAGAAATGGTCGGGCAATGACTCGGCCCACTTTGTGTTGTCCATCCAGCATCCGTCGCGCCGTCTCGCAGATCTCGTAAAGCTTCGGGAGCGGAATCACCTGTTCGTGTGCGGCAATTTGAAAGACCGAATCGCCGGAGGTATAGACAATGGGCTTCGCGGTCCTGACATGCTCGTCGCCAAGCTCCTTGATGATTTCCGTCCCCGAGGCCGGAACATTTCCGAGAATTCCGGGGACGCCAGTCTCCCGAATAAACTGATCGATGATGCTATGAGGAAATCCGTTTGGATAAGTGGGAAACGCCTTCTCCAAAATTATCCCGGCCATTTCCCAATGGCCCGTGGTTGTGTCTTTGCCATTTGAACGCAAAGCGCAGCGTCCGTAGGAGCCCCGCGGTTCCGCCAACGCCGGCACGCCTTTCAACGGACGAATGTTACCCAGTCCGTAACCCTGCAGGTTTGGCAGATGAACCGGGCGTGACTCGAGTATGTGGCCGAACGTGTCGGAGCCGGCGTCGCCCCACGCTTCAGCGTCAGGCATCTCGCCAATGCCGGCACCGTCAAGAACTATTAGTGTTACACGATTGAATTTGTTGTTATTGGGCATGTGCACTATTCAAAGAACATTTCCGATTGCCGATTGCCGATTGCCGATTTGCGATTGCCTAGCGCCCCTTTGACTTCCACCGTTGATTGCATTCAATTTGCTAATCTAAGGCAGTACTTCCGCTGCCACTCAAATCGGCAATTGGCAATCGGCAATCGGCAATGTCCCGCTACCCCTTGGGCGCGAAGTACCCTTCTCTCGCTCGAACCTGTGGCTTGTCAGGAACGCCGCGCACCTCGATGCGAATTGCTCGAAACTTCCCATCGCGTGCCTTATTTGTAGGGTAATAACCCAAACTGTATTGCGTACCAATTTCGTTAGCTACCTGGGCAAAGGCGGCGTGAGCATCCTGCAAGCTGGCCGCGACGAAATTCTTGCCGCCGCTGGCCTTTGCCAGGTCGTTCATCTCCCGGCGGGCGAGATTGTAAAGATCGCGGCTGATCTGCATCCGCTCAAACAGGCCCATCTGGCAAAAGTCTGAGAACTCGTCCGAGCTAGCGCGCGGGACAAAGATCGCGCGGTAGCGCTTGAGCTGTTTCGCCGAAAGACTCAACCGGCCATCATCCTCGCAATCCTTCAGTAGCCGATCCTCGACGAAATCCTCGGTGTTGACCTGAATGAAATAACAAGCGATTCCAGCCCTGGTTAATTTCGCTCGCGCGGCGGCGAAGTCCGTATCACTCGTCGAATCGACTCCATCAGTTAAAGCGACGACAGCACGACGGCCACGCACCTCCTCGCGCGGAGGCTCTCGAAATACCTGTCGGGAGACACGTTCCAGCGCATCGTAAAACGGCGTTCCGTTCGCGGACCCCAGACCCTGAATCGCTTTTTGAAGCGCCTCTCGATTTGCTGTCAGTTCAGAAAGCACTTCGACTGTAGCGATCTGCGTGCTCCCTTTCTGCTCCGTGTTGAAAGCGACTATCGCGACCCGGTCCCCCGAGCGAAGGCTGCTGATGAAAGCATTTGCGGCCTGGCGGATGAGCGCAACGTCCGCGCGGGTCGAGCCGGAAGTATCGAGGAGTAGGGCGATCTCAAAAGGCGCCTCAGTGGTGCCGAAGTTTGCTATCGATTGTGGTTGACCATCTTCGAAGACCAGAAAGTTTTCCCGGCGCAATCCCGTCAAGGGTCGTCCTGAGTTGTTCTTGATGACTGCGGGAACAGAAACGAGCTGAGTCTCGACGCGCACGACGTCACCCTCGTCTACATCTTCCGGTGCCGACGCCGGCGAGCCTTTTGCCCTCGTGGACTGATTTTCAGTTCCAGAAACTCTCCGCGGCCGTTGCTTCGTTTGCTCCTGGCCATCGGCGGGCAAAACGACAGGGAAAAGGCAAAGCAGCAGCAGAGCTAGAGTCTTCTGGCGCAATCGGAAGAGGCGCGCCGAATACGTGGCCGCGGTTGAGGACATGGTCGAAAGGACCGACCATCGCCTCGCTCCCTGGCACCTGATCGAAGGGGACTCCAAGCGCTACGCGCGCGTCAAGGTCGTCGAGACGACGGTCGCCGCGATCGAGGCC
>CAZVHN010000107.1:0-5382 GCA_964626895.1 uncultured Chloracidobacterium sp.
ACCTGCGCCGCAACCCCGACGATCCGCCCGATAACGATCTGCGCGGCATGCTCTACTGGATTGAAGTTCTGCAGCGCGACAACGATCCTGATAAACTCTCCCGGGCGTTTAATGAGACAGGCGAGTATCAGCAGTTCAAGCGCTTAAGTGGAAGGCCGTGAGCAGAAGAGGGTAAATAATCCTCAATGACTACTGTCCCAACGTTAGTGGAAGGAACTGTTTTCAAGCAATGGTTAAACTCCATCGAGAAGAGTAGGGACCACGTCTGCTACAGAACCGGGAGCGGTAGCGACCGCATTCAAGCAAGGCAGTATTTACGATCGGAATTGAAAGTTATGTTGCGCCGTGACTCGGACGGCAGGGAGTTGTTAAGGTTTAAGTAATCGGTCACTTGATCGCTAAGCGGGTTGAGTGCGGTCGCTACCGCTCCCGGTTCTGTAATAAGGCGCTGATCCCGGTCGTGATTTGAAATCGATTACAGTCGTCTGAGGTATCTCTTCAAGTTGCACAACCTTGAACTAACATGTCACTCAAACGTTGCAACACTAGTAATCCTCAATGACTCAAAGTGACTTTAACAATCGGGAGATGCCGGAGAAGGAGCAGTACCCGGCGTGCCTGTCGGTGGTCGTTCCCGTCTACAACGAGGCTGACACGCTGAAAGAGGTTGTGTGCAAAGTGCTCGCGGTTCCTTGTCTCCTGGAAGTGATCATCGTAGACGACTGCTCTAACGACGGGACGGCTGCGGTAGCTCGGCAGCTCGCCTTTATGCATCCCCAAGTGCGCACGGTGTCCCATACCAGGAACGGAGGCAAGACGGCGGCGCTCAGAACCGGCTTCGCTCTAACTCAAGGAGAGGTGGTCATCGTGCAGGATGCCGACCTCGAATACGACCCTGCAGAAATCCATGGTGTTATCCGTCCCATACTCGAAGGCCATGCCGATGTAGTCTTCGGTTCCCGATTCCTCGTTCGTCGGGCCGCCCGAGTGCTTTACTTCTACCACTTCCTGGCCAACAAATTTCTGACGTTTCTTTCAAACGCGCTTACAAATCTGAACATGACCGACATCGAGACGGGGTACAAAGCGTTTCGGGGTGACATCATCCGCAACATGGTAATCGTCTCAAGCGGCTTCGGGTTTGAGGTTGAAGTGACGGCAAAGGTCGCTAAATTGGGAGGCGCGATTTACGAAGTACCGATCAGCTACTACGGGCGCACTTATCAGGAAGGGAAAAAGATCGGACTGAGCGACGGTCTTGTGGCGTTCTGGCTGGTCATCCGCTTTAACTTGTTCTGCAGCCTGCGAGCCTCCTTTCGTCAACTACCCGAGCTGCATTCGAAGCCAAACCGTCAGCCGTTCGACGCGCTTGATAATGGGGAGTGTCCGGAGTGAACAACGGCGCTTCATCGACTCAAGAATCGTCAACCGGTTCTCTCTCAAGAAAAAAAGCGAGCGCCTATCCGGGCACGGAATTGGAGGCGATGTCTGCAGCGTTGAACTACCATCGTTGGATTCTGGAGATCTTCAAGCCCTATCTGGGAGCGCACCTCGTAGAAGTGGGAGCCGGGATCGGCTCGTTTTCCGAACTAATTCTGAGTCAGCATGTCTGTAAAACTCTCTCGCTGGTCGAGCCCTCCGACTCGATGTATGAGCGACTCGCGGCCCACGTCCAGCAACTGGATACCAGCGCCAGCGTTGATACGTACCACGCAACCTTCGTCGACGCCGCCGACCTCATCAAGACCCGACATGCTCCCGATTCCATCATCTACGTCAACGTCCTGGAACACATTGCCGACGACGAAGGCGAGCTCGATGCCGTACGCCGAACCCTCTCCGAATGCGGCCGTGTTTTCATCTTCGTCCCCGCACTAAAATGGCTGTTCGGCACTCTCGACGTGCGAGTCGGCCACGTCCGTCGCTATTCCAAGTCCGAACTGGAAGAAAAACTGCGGCGCTCCGGTTTCAAAATTCTGCGCACAACCTACTTCGACTTCCCCGGCGTCGCTCCCTGGTGGTTTAGGTACTGTCTCATGAAGTCCGACACCCTGGAGCCTGGCGCCGTTAGGTTCTACGATCGATTCATCGTCCCCGCAGTGCGCCGCATAGAGTCAGTAGTCACGATGCCTATAGGTAAGAACGTGATCGCAATTGCCGAGAAGAGGTGATGAGAAAGCAAAAGCAGGGGGCGGGAGGCAGGAGGCAGGTGTCTTGCTTACCAATCATCACTTCTGGAGGTAGGCCCGGAATGGCCCTCGCTCAAGGATCATTTGGCAGTCGCTGCACGGCCATTCTGTACTGACGACAAGCGCGCCTGGCGGTGGTCGCTGCTCTTTGGGGAAAACGACGAACTGACTAGTATCAATCCCGCCGAGTGTCGCGTACCAATAAGCGTGTACGTAACCCGGGGCGCCCTGGTTGTCAATCAGATAGATCGGTCGTTTAGGCACGCGAATGGCCGCTTCGAAGACTTCCGGATAGAACGCGTCGAAGATGTGCCATCGTTCTGGCGACGCCCGGTGAAACTGCCAGCGAAAGACCGCGCCCTGTACGAGTATGGCCACAAGCAACAGAGCGAATATCGCGCGGCGCGCCCGAACTTCAAGCAGCCACGCCAGCGCGGGCACCATGAGGATCAAGAGAAAGATCGGAAGCGCCACCAGTCGTAAGGTGTGAAAGTGGTCAATCGTAAGCGAAGAAGGAATGGGAGCAACAGCCAGGCCGTAGAGCACAAACCGCCACCATGGATCGCGTCTGAGACGTGACCGCGTCAGCACTACTACTAACCCAATCGCGGCGAGGACAACTGACGCAGCCAGCAAACTTCCCATTGTCTGAACGTGATGGCGGGGTTCCGGGTCACCAGACACGAGCCAGAGCCAGGGGTTGAAACTGCCGGCGTAGCTGACGACGAAACGGCGCGCGATCTCTGCCCAGGAGCTCGTAGAGGTGATGTAACTAACGTAACCAAAGCGTGAGCCGAGGGCTCCTGCATGACTGCGGCTGAAAATGAGCAGAGGGATGAGTAAGGCCCCGTATATAAGCCAGGTACGAAAGGTTGCGCGCCACCATTTTCCGGACCCGCCCCGTCCGCCAAAAAGTAGCAGTCCGAACGCCAGCAGTGGTGCCAGCAGTCTCCCGACAGAATACGTGTAGGTGATCAGCGCCAGCGTGATAGCAACCAGCACGCTGTCTGACCACTCCCAATTCCGCTTGTAGTCGGCGCGGAGTACCGCCAGCAGAAATAGGGCGAGCGCGAGGGGCAGCATAGCGACTTCAAACACGAGTCGGCTAATTTCAAACAACCACGGTGTGACGAGCGCCGTAAGTCCCACGACCAAACCGATTGTGAGCAGGAGATCTGAGCCACTGTCTTCTTTGCGGTCGTTTAGCGATCGCGTACTTAGCGCACCCACTAACCCGAACACGAGCGCGGCAGCCACGCCGAGCGTTGCGCTCAGCGCGCGCGCGACTGCGATGCTTGGCCCAGTAAGACGGTAAAGACCAGCGAGCAGATAGATGTAAGTTGGGCTTTTGTACTCCCCAAAGGCGCGAAAGAAGAGTGGCCACTTCTGGCCGTGCTCGTCCGCACCGGATAGCGGGATGAGGTGGGCGTTATAAGCAATCGAAGACTCGTCCACAAAGAAGCCCGGGGGATTCTTCGGCACTTCCGCAAAATATGTGGCCACCGTCAACATCGCTGCGACGAGCAGTAGGATCACCAGGCCACTTGGTCGCGCTCGCATCATTTTTGGCGTCGAAGTTTTTTGATTAGGCTGCGGAGATGAGGCGGTCGACCACGTTCTGCCACGATAAGTTCATGGCCTGAAGTTTCTCATGCCCGCGCACACCCATCTTTCGAGCCCGTTCCCTATCCAGGTAAAGCGCATCCAGGGATTCCGCTATGGCGTGCGGGTCGGGCTCGACGACGAAACCGTCCTGGTCATGTTCAACGAATTCAGTCGCGCCGCCGCCATCGCTTGGCACCACAACAGGCTTGCCGGAAAGCATTCCTTCGAGCGTTACGTAGCCATAGTCTTCGTCAAAAGGCAGGTAACACACGCCCAGCGCGTTTGCATACAACTCGATCATTTCTGGCTCCGAAACGAACCCGAGCAGTTTTACACGGTCGCCGACTCCGTGTTGTTTGATAAGCGAATGGTAATGCTTGAGGTTCGACGAGTTGCCGGCCAGAACGACCTTAATAGGAGTGCGCGCAAACTTCATTGCTTCAATCAAGAGCTCCTGGCGCTTCTGTGGTTCCAGACGACTGGGATAGAAAATGTAGTCACCCTGTTGGCCGTTGCGCAGTTGCTCGAAGCGCGGCGGTGGATGATAGAGCGGCTCGCTCTCGATCTGGTTGTAGCGTCTGAGTCTTTCGGCGACCGTCTTTGAGTTAGCGAAGACTCTTTTCGCCTCAGGGATGAAGCGGGTGTCGCAGTGACGTATCCATTCGCGCACTCGAGTACCTTCTGGATAAGTTGAGAGATCGTCGAAGGCCGTGCCCCAAAGGTTGTAAGCCGCGCGGTACTGGTGCATGACCCACAGGACTTTTCTCTCGTGCGCCACTAGGTAAGCGGGAAACTTCATTCCGATGACCAGATCAACGGGCTTCCCATTCGCCTCGGTCAAGTCGAGCAGGCGCCAGGCCAGCGCCCCGCGCATGATCTCTGAGGGGGGATACCACTTGAACGGTAAGGCCACCACCTCAGCCTGGTAGCCTGCTACCTGGAGAGCTCGCTTGAGGCCCTCGACGTGAGCCTCCGCCCCACCGCTGGTGAAAGGAACCTGTGTAGTGCAAATAAGGATGTTACGAATCGGCATGACGCAGAAGTCATTGCATTGCCGATTGCCAATTGCCGATTGCCAATTCGTTCTTTGGTGGCGTGACAGGCGGCAATCGCAGGCGCTCTAAATCGGCAATTGGAAATCGACAATCGGCAACGCAGTAGCGTGTCATTGAATCACGATATTGCAGACGGCGATAGACAACTCGCGGTCGTCGCGCGTCTCATCGCCCGCCGGCCGCGGTTGCCACGTGCGGTCAGCGAGAATTTCCATCTCAAACTCTCCAGCGGCTTTAGAACTCAAAGACTCGGGCACGGGCACGCGCAGGTCCAGCCACGAGTGATCAAAGAGCGAGAAGGAGCAAACCCTGGTCCCGTTTAAGAGGATTTCCAGACCAAGGGGACGCCTGCGGAGGTCGGGCATGTGGGTCGTTAGATCTATGCTGATTTCAGAGAGCTTCTCAACGCTGAACGACACGCGACCGCGCTTGCTCATCCAGCGCGCGACCGGCGGCAGGATATTTGGCTCGAACCAGCCATCGTCAAACGTCGCATTCTTGTTCCGATCCAGGCAAACGACCTGCGCCGTGTC
>CAZVHN010000108.1:0-3364 GCA_964626895.1 uncultured Chloracidobacterium sp.
CAATCTCTTCGAATACCATCGTAACCGGTCGTTAAATGCCAATGAGTGGGAATTAAATCGACAAGGTATTGGGCGGCGCTTCCTTCTGCGTCATCAATTTGGCGGCAGCATCGGCGGTCCCGTCATTTTGCCGCTTTTCGGTGAGGGCGGCGACTCCTACTATCACGGAAAGAATCGGACGTTCTTTTTCATCAACATGCAATACCAGCGGCAGACTCAAACTCTGGAGCAGGTGAATACAGTTTATACGGCTACCGCGCGTCAAGGCATGTTCCGTTATGTTGTTAACAACGGACCCCCAATCCGTAATCAGCCCTTCGGCGCGCCAGGGGCCGCCGTGGATGCCCAGGGCAATCCGGTTCCAGGTTTCATCATTGGAACGTACAACGCGGCGACGACTGACCCGCGCCTATTAGGCCTGGACCCGACCGTTCAATCGATCCTCTCTTTGACGCCACTTCCTAATCGTTTTGATGTTGGGGATGGCCTCAACACCGCGGGCTTTAGCTCGCTGGCGTCACGCACTGACCCCCAACGTGATTTCACCATCCGCATAGACCACAGCATAAACGAACGACATGGCTTGTTCGGTCGCTATTACTTTGGCCAGCAAGACACGGTAGGTGATACTACCAACGCGGGCGCGGCCAGATTTCCGGGATTACCGCCGATCGTTGCGACCTTCCGTACGCCTCGCAATCTCGCGCTCGGCTTGCGCTCGACTCTTAGTTCAAGCACGGTCAATGAGCTGATCGTGGGCGGGAATCACTTCAAATTTGATTTTGCGATTCCGTCGAATCAAGACTCGCGAACTACCCCCGTTATCACGGTTCTGCCTACGGATCCCCTTTCCAATTCCTTTGGCAACCTTCGCACGATCAATGTCTTTCAGATCATTGACAATGTAAGCCACACGCGTGGCTCACACACTTTCCGAGCCGGCATCAACTTACGTTGGCAGCAACATTATGACGTGCGCGGATCCGTCGCGGGCATCGATGCCAATCCCGAGTATCGCCTGGGCGGCGCCGTTGATCCCACAACTTTCAGGCTTCCCACGGCTTGTTCGACGACTGTCACCACGAACTGCATTAACCTTTCAAACGATAGACCGCGCCTGCAGAGCTTTATCAACGATCTGCTCGGAAAATTGAATCAGATCAGGGTGGGATTGGTTGATACGGGCGGGCAATACGGCCCTCCGGGTACTGCGTTCACCATTGATGCCTGGTATCCCGAATACGATTCCTACATTCAGGATGACTGGAAGCTACGTCCAAATCTCACACTCAACCTTGGTGTGCGTTGGGAACCCAAGCCGAAACCATATACGCGCGGCCCGCGAAAAATTGTGGTACCTAACAAGCCGTTTACCCTTGGTGCTCCACCCGCTACTGACATCAGGTTCGTGGAAGGGGACTTATACAAGAGCGATTGGAACAATTTTGGACCGGCAATCGGAGTGGCCTGGGATCCTTTCAAAGATGGTAAGACCGCGGTGCGCGGAAACTTCCGTGTCGCTTTCGACCGTATCTCAACCTTCACGCCCTCCTCTGCCGTTTACCCAGCGGCACCGGGTGCGACTCTTGCGGTTAGCAACACCATAATCGGACAAACTGACAACCGGTTGCGAGATGGTATTCCACCTTTAACTCCGCCAGCGGGTTCAACACCTACGTCTCTCGCTACTCCGACTTGGCCAAATACCGGACTGGCGCAAGAACTCCTGGATCCCAATTTCAAGACGCCGACAACGTATATGTGGTCGTTCGGAGTGCAGCGCGATCTCGGCCATGGCTTTGTTGCCGAAGTCCAGTATATAGGTCGCGCCGGTCGGAACTTGATCGGAGGATATGAGAGGAATCAGGTGAAGATCTTCCAAAATGGTTTCCTCGACGCTTTCAAGGTCGCCAAAGCTGGAGGTGAAAGCACTCTACTTAATCAGTTGACAGCGGGACATCCGAATCGCACTGCCACTGAATCTGGCGCCGCTTTCCTTCGGCGTTTCTTCACTTCAACTCTCGCGCTGAACAATGTGGCTTCGCTAGCAGCCTCCTTAAATAACACTTTGGTCTGCGTAGGCGGAACCGGTTCGGCTTGCACTGGCGGAGCATTTAAGCAGTTGCCGGATCGGAATGGCCTGGGGCCTTTCTTCTTCAATGATTACCCGCAGTTCCTGGCCGGATTGGTGGTGATGGATAGCAACTCATTTTCAAATTACCACGCTGGCGTCGTCCAGCTTCAACGCCGCTTTCAGGCGGGGTACGAGTTTGGCGTGAGTTACACTTTCTCCAAATCGCTCGACGATAAGTCGTATGATCCTACGTTCACCCGCATTAGCGGGGGTTCGGGACAAACGACCCAGAGCACGCCGCTGGATGCAACGAACCGTCGGCTTAATTACGGGCTATCGGATTTCGACCGCACGCACGTGTTCCAAGCCAGCGGCCTTCTCGATCTCCCGTTCGGCCCAGGAAAACAGTTCCTATCCAGCAGAAACCCAGTTCTTTCGCGGCTGGTGGGCGGCTGGATCCTGGCGACCGGAGTGGTATGGCAAAGCGGTCGTCCCTTTACTCCAGTCTCCGGGACAAACTCATTCAGTAATAAGAATAGTTCGCGCGCAGTCTACACTGGCACGAATTTCAATCCGCGCTACCAGAATGACCCGATCTCTGGAGTGCCCTTTCTCTTTACGCCCGAGGAGCGAGCGCAATTTACCATCCCGGGACCCGGCGAATATGGAAACATTGGGCGCAACTCATTTAGGCTTCCGCCTTTCTTCAATATGGATGCGTCTTTGATTAAGAAGATTCCGCTCAGAGAAACGATGAACCTGGAACTTCGAGCTCAGGTCTTTAACCTGACGAATACTCCCTATAATGGTCTGCCAGGAGTGACAGTAGGCGCTGTTATTCCGCCCGCGACATTCTCCCGCAATCTAGGAACGGAGACGTTTGCGCGTATTGTAGAGGTTGCTGTCAAGCTTAACTTCTAGACTAGCGAATGGTTGGGAGGCGGTTTGTGAATCCGCCTCCCGGCGCTTGTTCCCTACAAGGAACTGTCCAATTCTGCGGTTGGAAGCTTGAGTCGTCGCCTTGAGCCAATGGATTAATGAGAGAATCGTACGCCCGCCGTTTTCAACTTCTTGCGCTTACCGTTCTGGTGACAGTCCCAGGACTTTCAAGTTTGATTTACGGCCGTCACCTTGGCGCCGGTAATTACGATCTGATTATCACAAACGGTCGAATCATTGATGGATCCGGGAATCCCTGGTTTCGCGCGGATGTGGGCATCAAAGATGGTCGCATTACCCGCATCGGCAGAATAAACCCGGCGGAAGCAGAGAACACGATTGACGCGAAAG
>CAZVHN010000109.1:0-2752 GCA_964626895.1 uncultured Chloracidobacterium sp.
CCGGTTCAACGCCGGCCCGAAGTAGTCGTCACCGCGGTGTTCGGCCTCACCTGTGGCGATCCCCATGCGCACCGGCAATCCCAGCGACCGTTGCGCGTCGACCGCCGCAGCTACCGCGGCCGGAGCCGACGAGAACGCTGCACACAGCCCGACTTTACTATTGATCTGAGTGAGCCCGACAAAAAGATCTTGCTCCAGATGGGTAAGAGACTTTTCCTGAAAGTATTTGGAGCTAACTAGTCGACCGGCAAAGACGCTAAAACCGAAGCTGACGGGGATGACGAAAGCTGATTAAAGCTTCCGCCTTTTTCATCTTGACGTGAGTCCGGGGCCAGTTCACTATTTGGATAGAGGTTTAAAGAGATTATGAAGATCAATCCCGTGTTGGTGCGTCCACTGCCAAACTATCATATCTATCTGGAGTTCTCTGATGGCGCTAAGGGAGAAGTGGATTTGTCAGACTTCGCTGGTAAAGGTGTCTTCGAACCATGGAGCAACCCGAAGTTTTTTGAAACCGTTCATATCGGTTCGCACCGTGAGATCAAGTGGAATGATGAAATTGAACTGTGTTCCGATTCCCTCTATTTGAAACTAACAGGTAAGACTCCTGAGGAGTTGTTTCCAAAACTCCGCCGCGAGCAACCTCATGCCTGAGCTTTGCCGCTTCTACGGCATTATCATCAGAATGTTTTGGGTCGATCACCCACCGCCTCACTTCCACGCTGTTTACGGTGAACATGAAGCAATCATTGACATAATGACTTCCGAAGTAATTGAAGGCTCCTTACCTTTGGGAGCCGGGAGTCTAGTCAACCAGTGGGTTGATATACACCGCTCAGAGCTTCTCGAAAAATGGGAGTTGGCACGGCAATTCAAACCGCTTGGTAAGATCGAACCGTTACCATAATGTCTACCGCGATCGCCGCCGAAGACGCACAAGGAGCCGCACCATGTCCGAAGAAAACAAGGCCCTCATCCGTCGCTGGTTTGAGGAGGTATGGAATAAGGGTCAAGAAGAAGCAATCGACGAGATGTTTGCCGAAGACGGTATCGCCCACGGCCTGGCAGACGAGGGCGGCGAGCCTTTGCGCGGGCCCACCGGTTTCAAGCCCTTCTTCCGGAAGTTCCGGTCTGCCTTTCCCGACATCGAAGTCGTCGTTGAGGACACCGTTAGCGAGGGCGACAAGGTCGCGGCGCGCTGCACGGTGCGCGGCAAACATCAGTCAGACAGTTTGGGCTTTGCGGCGACCCAACAGCCGATGGAGATCACGGGCATAACCATCGTGCGCGTGCGTGATGGCAAGATCGTCGAGGCATGGAACAACTTCGACTTTATGAGCATGTTCAAGCAGCTCGGCGCGCTCTAGCAAAAATGTCGGCAGCGATCGCAGCGGAAGACACTCTGATTATCGAGACGCCTGAGCGCGTGCCGTTGCACTTCGCCCTGGCCTCCATTGGGAATCGCTTTCTTGCCTGCGCAATCGATCATGCTTTGCAGGCGCTAACAATGATCCTGATGGGTATCGCTTTTTTCACGCTGGCGAACTATTCGAGTTTCAGTGATCAGCTTACGAGTGCGCCCAAATGGGTCTACGCAGTCTTGATCGTCGTACTCTTTCTCATCATCACAGGCTACTTCGCCTTCTTTGAATGGCTTTGGAGTGGGCAGACACCGGGGAAGCGTTGGCTGAAGCTTCGGGTGATTCGCGAGGATGGACGTCCGGTGACCTTTTGGGAAGCCTCAGTCAGAAATTTGTTGCGCAGCTTCGACATGATGCCCGCACCATTCTATTCGATTGGACTGATTTCAGTTTTTAGCACTTCGAGGGATCAGCGTGTTGGGGATCTCGTTGCGGGAACCGTGGTTGTGCGCGAGCGTGAGGCGGAGGCGCCCGCCTTTGCACAAGTGTTTGCCGCTACGGTGAGTGATCCGGCGCAGCGTCGATCGTTCAAACCAGTCGACTTCACAGCCGATCTCAGTGGTTTGACGGAATCCGAGATTGAGGTCGTGGAAACGTTTCTGCGCCGACGCTGGGATCTCTCGGATGTGCCACGTCAATGGATGGCCTGGCGTGTTTCCCTACCCATCATGTACAAGATTCGTCCCACTTACGACCTCGCCACCTTCACCTACGAAGGGTTTTTAGAGGAACTGCTCCATCGCTACCGCGCCACGCACCGTTTTATCGACTGAGTAAACCGTCTCAGGGAGAGCACTCAATCTTGAACTGACCCTCAAGCTGAGGAAATTTGCAGGTAGGGAAGGTGGGCAAAGCGCAGCGCGCCCCCGCTCCAGCGTAGCGTCCTTCGCTGGCCCAAAAAAGCTTACAATTTAATGCTGACTCAAGTGCGGACGAGGCATCGTCAGATCACTTACACATGACACTACCCGCCGTGGCGGCAAATTGACGGGCTCTTTTTCTATTTGTTACCCTCAGAAGTTCTCCACATGACAGAAATCTTATCAATGAGGTCCGTGGCAAAATATGTCTTCTGATGTTTTCATTTTAGGTGGTAAGCGAACGCCGATGGGCCAGTATGTAGGCGCGTTAAAAGATGTTTCGGCAATTGACCTGGGCGCGGTGGCGGCGAAGGGCGCCCTCGAAGCGACCAACGTAGCTCCTGATGAGATCGACCACGCGGTAATGGGTAATGCGCTGCAAACTTCCGGCGATGCGATTTACGGTGCCCGGCACGTGGCCCTCAAAGCAGGAGTGCCATTCGAGCGTCCCGCATTAACTGTAAATCGCCT
>CAZVHN010000110.1:0-6336 GCA_964626895.1 uncultured Chloracidobacterium sp.
AGGAGGCAGTAGACAGTAGGCAGGAGGCAGGAGGCAGGAGGCAGGAGGCAGGAGGCAGGAGGCAGGAGTTTCAGGAACTGCTCACCGTTCACCCGCTCACTGCCCTCAGTTTTGCCAGGAGTTTCTCGTGAATACCGCCAAAACCACCGTTAGACATGATAGCGACGACATCGCCCTCGCGCAGCTCGGGAATTAGTTGTTCGATTATTTCGTCCGCCCCAGGCAAGGCCAACGCCGGCTTATTGAGTTTCGAAATATCCGCAATCAGCTGGTTGGTATCAAGCGCGCGTCCTTTTTCTGTAACCCTCCCACTGTCAAAAACATTTGCAATCAACACGTAGTCGGCGGGCTCGAAGGCCTGCGCATACTCGTCCTGGAACACGGCTAGTCGCGACGACCACGAACGAGGCTCAAAGACCGCGATCAAACGTTGCTTTGGATACTTGTTGCGAAAGGCGCGAAGAGTTTCCCGCACGGCGGTGGGATGATGCGCGAAATCGTCGATTACCGTTATGCCGCGCTCTTGCCCACGAATTTCGGCGCGGCGTCGCACGTTCTTAAAGCTTGCCAGCGCCGCTGCTATTAAATCACGTTTGAGACCCCAGGCGTCTGCCGCGATAATTACCGCGAGGCAGTTGAGCAAATTGAACTCGCCAATCAGCGGCGTCCGAAATTGGCCCCATTCCTTACCTTCGCGAAACACTGTGAAGCTGGACATGTCGCCTGCATAGTTTGTATCGCGAATCTGCCATTTTGCATCTTCGCTGGTTCCGAATGTTTCGAGTTGTGTGAAGAGTCGGGAACCCATTGAGGCGACAACTTCACGCACGGCGGCGCTGTCCCATCCGGCAATCAGCCGACCCTTGGCGGGAATCAGGTTCATGAATCTCCGAAAAGCAAGCTTCACCGCCGCCAGGTCAGGATAGATATCAGCATGGTCGAATTCGATGTTGTTGACGATTCCGATTTCAGGCAGGTAGTGCATGAACTTCGGCCCTTTGTCGAAATACGCGGTGTCGTATTCATCGCCTTCAATGATCATGTATTCGCTATCTGTGACCCGAAAACTGACACCAAAGTTCTGGGCAACTCCGCCGATTAGAAAGGTGGGATCCAGGCCTCCCTGGTCCATTACCCAGGCTGCGATGCTCGTGGCTGTAGTCTTGCCGTGGGTGCCGGCTACGACCAGGGAACGACGGCCGCGGATAAACTCTTCCTTGACCACTTCCGCCTGCGATCGATAGACGAGCCTTAGTTTCAGCGTTTCTTCCACCTCGGCATTCCCTCGCGGAATTGCGTTGCCAACAACGACGCAATCAGGCGCCGGCTGCAGATGCTCGGGGCTATAGCCTTGACTCAGGGGAATGCCGAGCGATTCAAGCATCGTCGACATCGGTGGGTAGACATTCTCATCCGAGCCGGTGACGCGATGCCCTCGCACCTGCAGCATCCCGGCCAAAGCGGCCATCGCCGTCCCGCAGATTCCTATAAGGTGATAGTGCATACCGAAGTCTCGAACGTACTAAAGCACCCTCGGCAGTGGCCCACGTTCCGGGGCAGTAGCCCGACTGTTAAGGAGGGTTCCTCACGCCTAGCTGAGGATCCCTCCGTGGTGCGAATAGTCGCGCGGAGCCCTCCTTAACAGTCGGGCTACTGCCACCCTGCAGCACCGCGCAGCAATTGCCGTAAACATCCCCAAAAGTTTCTTTCGGCCAGACTCTCCGGATGAATGCGTATCGCCTGCAGCAGGTCTTTCGCAGCGCTGAAGCGTTTACCTTCGCGGCTTGCCGAAAACGACTGCCGCAACAAACGAGTGGCCGCGCACCATCGACGACCGCCACCGTTTAGTTTGGGTTCGTAAATGCCAGCTATCTGATCAAACTCGCGATCGAACAAGTCGCCTTCCGCGACAGTTTTGCTGCTTTCGTGCAGCCGATAAGCTGCCAACAGCACAGGCAGGTGATCACATTGATGCCCGGCGAGCAGTAAACGAACGTACAATTCATGGTCGAAGCAGTAGCGCCAACGTTCGTCAAATCCTTCGCTAAGCAGCTCGCGCTTCCAGAACATTCCGGGCTGCGGCGCCTTGTAGGCCCACGAAAGAGCGTGCGTCGCGCTCTTTGGCACTTGAGTGGAGATGATCCGCGTTTGGCGTTGCTCTCCAAACATGCGCGTGTCGCCACACAGCCATTCGCATTGCGGATGGTTCTGGAGATAGGAAACGACGGCCGCGAAAGCGCCAGGCAGATAAAGATCATCGCTGTTGAGATAAGCTACGATATCGCCGGTGGCCTTGGCTAGTCCCTTGTTGAGAGCATGGGCCTGCCCGCGATCCTTTTCACTTACCCAATAGGCAAGCTGGGTTTCATACTTTTGAATCACAGCAAGGCTTTCACCGCTGCTCCCACCGTCGATGATTATGAACTCCAGCCGCTCGTAGTTTTTGTTCCAGGACCGAAAGAATCGTCTCTTCTAAGTACAGTGCTTGGTTGTAAGAGGGTGTGACAACTGAGATCTTGGGTAGGGTCACGCCTGAGCCTCGTTGCAACGCTGAGCGCTCAGATGGAGTGCACCGGCCAGTTGTGCTTCGTACCAGTCTATCGT
This sequence comes from uncultured Chloracidobacterium sp., assembly GCA_964626895.1. Classification (GTDB taxonomy): domain Bacteria; phylum Acidobacteriota; class Blastocatellia; order Pyrinomonadales; family Pyrinomonadaceae; genus PSRF01. The sequence continues at coordinate 2,605 of CAZVHN010000110.1, forward strand.
CCGACGCAAACCCTCTTCGAGGCGTACCTGTGCCTGAAAGCCGAATTTTTCGAACGCCCGCGAAACGTCAAGGCGCCGGCGGGGCTGACCGTCCGGCTTATCATGCTGCCAGCGAATCTCACCTTCAAAGCGCGTGAGTCGCGCTATTAGTTGCAACAGCTCCGAAATTTTGATTTCGCTACCTGTGCCGATGTTGACCGGTTCGCTCTCATCATAGGTGGCAGCCGCGCGCACCACGGCTTCGGCGCAGTCGTCGACGTAGAGAAATTCACGTGAGGCATTTCCCGTTCCCCATGCCTCGACGAAAGCCGCCCCGTTCTCACGTGCTTCTATGCACTTGCGTATGAGCGCGGGAATGACGTGCGAACTTTCAAGGTCGAATTTGTCCCCCGGACCATAAAGGTTTGCCGGCAAGAGAAAGATTGAGTTGAAACCGTACTGCTGCCGATAGCTCTGCGACTGCACCAGCATCATCTTCTTAGCTAATCCATAGGGAGCATTGGTTTCTTCGGGATATCCGTTCCAAAGATCGTCTTCGCGAAAGGGAGTGGGTGTGAACTTCGGGTAGGCGCAGACTGTACCCAGGGCCACGAATTTCTTCACCTCGTGCACCCGAGCCTGTTCGAAAAGCTGCACGCTCATCATCAAGTTTTCGTAAAAGAAGTTGCCTGGGTTCTTTTGGTTTGCGCCGATTCCGCCTACCACGGCCGCCAGATGTATGATCAGATCCGGCTGCGTGTCGGAAAGTAGCCGCTTGATGTCAGCCGCCTCGACGAGGTTGCAATCGGCGCGGAGCGGAACAAACACTTCAACATCTTGATAACTCTGCAAACGCTCAACGATGAAGCGTCCCAGGAACCCCGCGCCCCCAGTGACGACTACGCGTTTAAAAGGAAAGCTTTCCTTCAACTGTTGCATTGCCTCGTGCGGGTTATAGCCCTCGTGATTCATCATAAGTTTTTTAGAGTGGTGGAGACGAAGCCGTTTCGGAGCGGTCAGTATCGCCAAAAACCTCATGTTCCTCATGCCCGAGCATAGCTACATCGGCATCGACCATTAGTCGTACCAACTCGTTGAAGGACACTTTCGGTTCCCAGCCGAGTACGCGCTTTGCCTTTGAGGCGTCGCCAATCAGCAGGTCAACTTCCGCCGGTCGCAGGTATTTGGGGTCAATCTCGACGTAGTCATGCCAGTCCAGATTGACTTGCGAGAAGGCCTTCGTCAAAAACTCTCCCACTGAATGTGATTCCCCCGTCGCGATAACGTAATCGTCCGGCTGGTCCTGCTGAAGCATTAACCACATTGCCTCCACATATTCCCTGGCGTAACCCCAATCGCGTTTCGCATCCAGGTTGCCAAGGTAAAGTTTCTGTTGCAGGCCGGCTTTGATCCGAGCCACGGCGCGCGTGATCTTTCGCGTAACAAAAGTCTCGCCACGACGCGGGCTTTCATGGTTGAAGAGAATGCCGTTCGAGGCAAACATTCCGTAACTCTCTCGGTAATTGACGGTCGCCCAAAAGGCATAGACTTTAGCTGCGCCGTAGGGCGATCGTGGGTGGAAGGGAGTGGTCTCGGTCTGTGGCACCTCATGCGCCTTGCCGAACATTTCGGAGCTGCTTGCCTGGTAAAACTTCGCCTTCACACCCGTCTCGCGAATGGCTTCGAGAATTCGGACCGTGCTTAAACCCGTCACATCGCCGGTGTACTCCGGGATGTCAAAACTGACACGCACATGACTTTGCGCCGCGAGGTGATAAACCTCCTCGGGCTGAATACGGTAGAGCAGCTTAATAAGATTGGTAGAGTCGGCAATATCTCCGTAGTGCAAGAACAGACGCACGCCATGGATATGCGGATCCTTGTAGAGATGATCGATACGCCCAGTGTTAAAGCTCGAAGCGCGGCGGATGATTCCGTGAACCTCATAACCCTTTTCGAGCAAAAACTCGGCAAGGTAGGATCCATCTTGTCCAGTGATTCCTGTGATCAGTGCTTTTGTCATTGAGTCTTTAAAATGCCCTCACGGTGCTCAAATGCGGGTGCTCAGGAACTGTGCGACATCGACCGCCGGCCGCCGCGTAGCTCTTCACCAGTACTTCAAGCTACCGTCGGATCAAGGCGGATGCCGGCGTCGATCACGGCGATCCAGTCATGCCGCGGCGATGCTAACAATGCGCCCACGCGTCGGCATCTGCAAAACCCTGCACGATGGCCGCGCGACTGTCCTCCGATCCGCCATCGACGACGATTACTTCTATAAGCTGAAACGTCTGCTCCAACAACGCCGGAATCAGCTCGCGTTGTTCGAAGGATCCGTCACAACGCAGTTTACAGGAGTGGGCCCAACGGCGAACGTCGAGCCCGCGGCTGGGGTGCAGTTAGTGGTTAGGTTATCACCGCTATTGTCTTGCACTGCCGGCGCTGAGTAATTCACAACAGCTCCACCGCCAGGTGAATCTTCTACTGTGGTGATGGTCGAGGGACATGTGATCGTGGGATTCTGATTGTCTGTTACCGTCACGGTAAAGGTGCAACTGTCGCCTGATTCGTTTGACGCGGTTACTGTAGTAGTACCTATACCGAAGAACGAACCGGAGGCAGGGACGCTGCTGATTGCACTGCAGGGGACCGCTTGAGCTCGGCGCGCCGTAGGTTACGTTAGCTCCATCCTGACCAGGTGCGTTGTTCACCGTGATGCCGCTGGGACACATGATCGTGCACCCAGAACCACCCCCCTGCCGCTGCAGTGACGACCGCCCCAGCCTCCGAAATCTTGTCGCGAGTCGACCGTTGCGCAGTAGTTGAGGATATCTCCGCCCTGTTTAGAATCGTCGTATTAACCGGGCTTCCAGCATTCACTTTGTAGGTCAATGTGATAGAGGCTCTAACACCTTTGGCGAGGCTGGCGATCATACAGGTTGTCGTTCCTGTGGCTCCCAGGTTCGGGTTTGTGCATGTGAAGGCAGGATCTGAATGTGACTCTGAAATAAACGTGGTGTTGGTAGGTACTTGGTCCGTGATTTCCACATTGGCTGCCGCGTCCGGTCCGTAGCTAACAACAAACAAAGTGAAGGTGATATTGTCGCCCGCCGCAAGATTATCTCCACCCGTTACGATTGTGCTGATCGAGAGATCTGCGACATTCAGAGCGGGGTCGCTAACCGAGAGCGACGCTGAAGCCCTAAGCTCCCCACTCGATCCCACACTTTCAACACTCCATGTTCCACGATTATCTACAATTTCACTGCCGAAGACTGAGGTGGGGGTCGTGGGAATAATGAATGTCACCTGTTTGCGGGTCGGTAATGACGTTGGTCTTACTCACTACTCGGGTGGGATAGGAATTCATCGCGCAATTTTCTCCTTGGGATGAACTGCTCACGAGTTCGCTGGATTGGGCGTGCTGTGTGGTGCGTGAGACGAGCAAAAACTTAGGGTTTAGACGATTACGGTAACTGCTAACTTCAAGAAGGTCGAGATACTAACCTCGAAGTGTCAAAACAGTCAGGCATTTATTGTAAAATTGTGCTCAATTTCCTCGGGAAGCAAACTGTTTTCATGATTTCTACTGCATTTTCGGAGTTTTAAGGGTAGAAATAGAGCGAGATGGGCAAGGGTGTCTTAAGCGGCCATAGCCCAATGTGTCCTATTCGGGGGAGAAGCATAATCTGTAGTAAGCTGATTTCGATGGTTAAACTCTTCATTACGGGTGGCGCAGGCTTCATCGGCTCG
>CAZVHN010000111.1:0-3612 GCA_964626895.1 uncultured Chloracidobacterium sp.
CGACGCGATGCCCGCCCCGTTGGCGAGCAGCACCTCGACGATGTCATTCTTGCCGAAATACGCGGCCGACACCAGGGCGCTCATGTCGGCGAAGCTCGCCCGGGCGTCGACGTTCGCACCGTTGGCCAGCAGAAGTTCGACCATCGCTTTGTCCTGCTGCACCGCCCAATACAGCGCCGGGGATTCTCCCAGACTCGTCGCGTTCACGTCGGCGCCTTTTGCGAGCAGCTCGGACACCTCCGTTTTGTCTCCCTTCTTGACAGCAGCAATCAGGGGGCTTTCGTCTGCGGCGCGCGCGGCTACCGCGAGCAGGCAAGAGCAGGCGACGAGCAGGCGCGAGATTCGGGTCATCAGGGTTTCTTCGCTATATAACGTCTGACTATTAGGTGAGCCCGTCTAGCGGGCGACAAATGCCGGTCGGCCTATCTCTTAACACGGCTTCGCGAATGAAATCCGAATCGATTGCAATATCCGCCAGGTAATCCAACTTGTCAATCGCCTTCTAGCCGCACTCCAAGCCGGCGCGGCGCGTCAAGGGCGGTTTTTCCGCAAAACATCGCCGCGCTGGCCTATTTGACAATGGTCGGCGACCCGCGCCGCTTGATCGAGCAGATCGAAGAGGTCCGCGCGACCGGAACGAACTACCTCATGTTCATGATAAACTTCGCCACGCGGGAGTAGAAAACCATCCTCGCCGCGATGGAGATCATGGCGAAGGAAGTCCTGCCGAAGTTCACTGGCATGTAGTAACGCCAGGCTCAGCCGGCGCTATTAGCGACCGGTCTGAAGCGTAAAGTTAGGCAAAACGTCATTTTCAGAGCCAAGAAAAGGCTCCCAATCCCTTTTCTCCCCAGCTAAGGTTAGACGCTTGGGACTACAGTCCTTTCCATGAATAAGCAACTACTCTTCCATCGGAATTTACCTGAAACATTCGGTAGGTCGTCCACTGATGTACCTGAGGAGGAAAATAGGTCGTCTGGGACTGAGCTTGTCCCTGAACGTAGACATTGTTTCCCATAACCTGGCCCGTTGCCGAACCAGTCGTGTTCGTTGTTGAGTATCCGGGACTCACATACACCCGGTTCTGACTATAGACAACAAATTTTCCGCCTGAGCCATCGGAATAAATTTGTGACGGCGGTCCCCAAGCCAACAACAACGAACTTTCGTGGTGTCCTAGCCATGATTTCATTGTGCGCTCAGTGGCGTAGTACCCCTCTGACATCCCAATCGTTAGGATCGCTACAGGGACCCTAAGAAGCCCCTTGGTTAGTTTCATCCCAGTAGAGTCAGAGTCCTCGATTTGCAGAGAAGCACATCCGGACAACGCGATAGTTATAACAAAAATAGCAAGAAACGTCCGTTGCATACTTGGCTCCTCCTTTGAAGTTTGTTCTGCTAGGACTGTGTACAGTGTCTAATCCTCAAACTCAGCCGTCGCTCTGGCGATCGGTCAGAAGCGCAAAGTTAGGGAAAACGTCATTTTTTAGAGCCAAGAAACGACTCCCGACCCCTTTTCTCTGCTATTCACTGCAAAAGGTCTGCGCAGAACCGCTGAACAAACAACAGCATCTGTCTTACGTCGTCAGCCGTATACTTGCCATAGTCGCCGTGGGCAGCATTGTTTCGAAGGTCAGCCCAGCTAGTGACCTGCTTCTTGGTTAGTGACGAATAGACCCCGGCTTTTGCAAGGTTCACGTTGAGTGGCTCGATCGTGAGGGGCTTACTCGCGGTTGTAAGCAGCGGGAGATTGTTGGATGCACTCAGCTTCCGCAACGCATCCTCCAGGACGCCGCCAATCAGACCCGCTGAAGCATCTTTGTACCCCTCTGAGAGAAGGTGCTCGGCCATCTCGAGAAAGTCAGCAAAGATATCAGCCTGGAGCAGGCGTCTCAAATCCTGCAACAGCCCAGCGTCAAGCGCGTGGCGCAACCCTTTGAGAGCTCCCCAAATCTCGCACAAGTGGCCGTAGTTGTTGCTGTGTATGTAAGTAAACCCCTTTGCTTGGCGCGCCTCTTGGAAAGCATGATCATACACACTATCCGCGCCAACCACCCTGCGGATGATGTGGCCAGACCTGGAGACCCAAGCCATGACGTCCGCCAGCTGACCTCCTTCTATGCTGTCCCCGGCATGCCCAGCGAGGGCGATCAACTTCTCGCCGGTTGCGATAAGGTCGTCAAGCTCGTGTTTGGCTAGTTCAACCGCTTTAACGTCTGACATAACTTAAGTCCCGCTGCATAACGTCGGGCATCAGGCGCGGCTGGAAGCGGGAGGGTAGCGGACGCTGTAAGCCGTCGCCTGCATGCCATATTTAGACCAGGTCGAGATGTCGGGTAGTCACTACGGAGAAATTGTCCTTCTGATGTCTTCTGCAAAGTATGACTGATTCGCTGGACATACATCCTTCAGCTCCCGGTTCCAGTAGCGCGTAAGACCTTGCCATAATGTCTTTTTGTCCTCGTCACCGTCTCTGAGGAGTTCGTTCTTAAAACCTTCAGGGCTTTGCGAAGAAATGACATACAGTTTCTGGCCATGCTGTCGGATAGATTGGGCAATGACCGCATTAATATGGAGATCCCGAAAGCCGTAACCAATCACCAGCAGGCGTCGGTTTGGACAAGAGAGTACCTCCTGAAAGAGGTCAAAATACCACTGAAGGAGTTTCTCGCGATGTATCTGGGCAGGTTTGTTCCCGCCGATCACCATGAGATCTCGCCCATCACTTGACTTCCAATTCATTGATCCGTGCAATTTGACATAATAGAGAAGATTGGAAATACCCTCTGGGACTTCTGTAGGATTGCTCGGAGCTTGAAAGCAATACTCTGGTGTTAACTTCCCCGCGCGCAACCAAGACCAAGGCGTTTTGCCTTTAAAATCTACCCCAGGCGTCATGCTAAGAATCCTGAGCAGTTTCTTGTCTCCAGAATGCCAGCGCTCAACAAAGAGATCCTGATTCAATGTGAAAATATATCCTCTGGCCTTCCCCTCACTCGCGAAGTGCTCCAGGAGTTTGCTAAAGCCTTGCCAGTTCACAAGGGGTCGTGAGGCAAAAGAAGCATAAGCAGAAGGACTCCAGTAGTTCCGAGTAGCGTCATCGAGCTGATCGTATGCGCTCTTAACGGCTTGCTGCAGAGCCGCCTGGGCTTCTGGGGGGTAGCTGTTTCCATCCATCACCTCGTTATAGACGGATTCGAAATCAAAGTTGTCTTTCAGGAGATTGACCAAGGACGGATAGTGCTGCACCTGCTCGTGGTTGAAGATCTTATCCCACATTTGGTTGGCAAGGAACCCTCCAAAATTCTGCGTGAAACCAGCGCCCGTGAGTAATACCGGTTCACGGATCTGCATTGTCATTCAAGCCTCTCCTTTACACTACCCACACCGAAAGTCAGAACAGGGGCTTTCTCTCTATCTGGATGTCTAACTATTAGGTGACTCGCTTTAGCAGGCGACAAATGCCGGCGGCCTATCTCCTAAGACGGCTCCACCAATCAAATCCGAATCGGCTGCAATATCCACCAGCGACCCCAACTTGTCAACAACCTTCTGGCCGCAAAACGCCGCCGCTCCGGCCTATCCGGCTATGGTGGGCGACCCGCGCCGCTT
>CAZVHN010000112.1:0-6114 GCA_964626895.1 uncultured Chloracidobacterium sp.
TTCGAATCTGCGTTTGGTTGCGTTGATAGCCGCGCTGTACTAGGTATTAGTGATTTGCCGCAGGTGATTCTTCAAGTGAGCGACATAATCGCGCATGAAGTAGTCGAGTGTAACGGTCTCGTTTTTCGCTATGGTCTTCCAGGCGATTTGATCCAGATTGTATCACTCCCTATTGAGTCGCTGGCTGGAAATGATCTGCATCGAGTAAACAATCTGGGATTCGCGAACTCCAATCCGGAAGTTAGTTGCGCGAGATTCGATCGTTGAACGTGGCGGAAATCGGCGGGGGTAAACCACCCTTCCCAACCTGCAAATTGGCGCTAGTCGAGTAGCATGACTGACGGCCGAGACCTCGCAGGTTGGGAAGGGCGGCTTACCCCCGCTGACGCTGGCCTCACACTCCTGCTTCTAGAAACTGGCAAGCCGTCAACGGTGTGGTTTTAAGATCCGGCCAACGCTATGCCAACCTCTTCTCCATTAGAAATGCAGGAAGTGATTGATTGTCGGGTAGTGGTATTTCGTAAGGCTCGATTCTCGAATATCCCATTGCCGAATAGAATGGCTCGCCAGGTAGAGTGGCGACAAGCTCAAGCACCTTGAAGCCTGACTCGCTCGCTGCTTCTTCGCATGCCTTAAGGATCTGCCTACCAATGCCTCGGCGCGACCATTGAGGATGAACATAGAAAGCTCGCACCCGAGCCGCGTCCGTTTCCGGGCTAAGCAATTCGTCGACGCGAGCTGACTGCGCCTGGTCGCCGCCGAAGAGTGTTTTCCGTTTGCTCCATCCGCCACAGCCAACTATCTGACCCTCGACCTCTGCAACAAAGTAGGTCGCATCGTGTATCAACTGGCGGTCGACGCCAAATACGTGCATCAGAGCGCTGTCAATCTGCTGCGCACTGTAGTAAGGCAAACTGAGCGCTCGAACGGACGCCGCAATGAGTTCCTGCAGCGCTGGAACGTCTTCCATTGCCGCCAGCCGGATAGTCATTGCCATGCTTAACTCGTTGCCCTCGGCTTCGAATGATTCATATCCATGGCCCGACCAATTATGTAAGTCAATGAACGACCAGCCCGCCCTTTGAGCCGCCTGGCCCAGGATGTCTGCACGTTCGCCCACTCTGACCGAGGCAATTCGCCTCTTTCAATAATCGCGAAGCCAGACTCCTCATATCGAGGAGCCAGAAATGAGTCTATATAGTCGAGGGACAGCGAGACTATCCCAAGTCGTTTCAACTCCGACACGTCTCGAATAGGATCAAAGCCGATGAGTATTTCCAGCAGGGCATCTGCCGAGCAGATCCGTCGCAAGTTGTGTAAGACTGCTTCGTTACCGGTAGCCACAGCTCCGAGTAAACTGCCCCAGGGAAAATGAACATGCACTTCGTCGGCAACGCCGTCTAACTGAGACGGCAATTCCTCGACCGCGGCCTGTAGGAAAAGGACATTCGGCACGCCACCTTTAGCAGGCTTTCTATGAATCTTCTCGGAGATCTTCTCCAACGGTCGAGCGTTCGCATCTATCCCGATGTAGAACTCTCTCGGGTTCTGCCGAGCACACTCGAATACGAAGAGACCGTCTCCGGTCCCTATGTCGATGATTATTCCCTCGCCGGTAGGCGCAATGAGATTTTCGAAAGCGGCGCTATCGAGTTATCAAATGGTTCTACCACGGATTCTTTTTAACATGCTGCATTCCTTTCGAAACTTCATGCGGACTGTTTCTTCATCAAGGCAGGGTGTTCGGTCATTACGTACACAGCTACTTCTTGCGTTTCAAAGTGAAGGTCATTGGTGCGCTGTGGCCGTCCTGGCGCCAGATCCACACCTGAGTCATTTGATCCTTGCCATCAAAGGCGATTGCCAGACTGTGGATATGGCCAGCGGCATGATCTTCCATGTTGGTCGCGTCAATAAAAGAGAATTTGAGATTCTTGATCTCGCCTGCCGGTACTTCCGCCTGCATGCGTGGTTGGTTTCCAGCCGAGCAGTAATGCGTCAGCCTTAACCTGGGGCCATCAGGATGGTAAACCGTGACCATCTCATCTTCTTCGGCTGCCGCCAGGATTTCCATCAACCCCTGACCGCCGGAAATCAGTTGGTACGATACCTTCACCGCTCTGCCATCAGACGTTTTACCTTCCCACACGCCTACAAGCGATTTCAGTTTCTCAAAACCGGGGTGTGCTTTGGTTTGTGCGAGTATTTGGCCGGCGCCCAGTACTAAGCCGCCGAGGGCCAAGGCAATCATCGTTCGCTTCATGTTTCAATGACTCCAGCAGAAGTTGATCGTGCGCAGGAAATTCTCTAGTCGTTCACTGCTAGGCCCATTCTTTCCTGCTGAGGGCAAATTTGCAATGGTCTTGGAGAATTGTCCAGGGGTTCGGCAAGGTGGGTAGTGGGTCAGTTTGAGCTTGAGGTTCAGACTCAATGTGTTTTCGAATCCCGAAGGGATTTAAGTCAATAGCCGTGGGCGAGCGTTCGCGACGCCCACGGAGGATCGGAGAAAAGATTCCTGACCCTGGAAGGGTCAAACAGGACTTGAATATGTGACCCTTTCAGCATGTTTCTTTCGTCTGTCCGTGGGCGTCGCGCAACGCTCGCCCACGGCTATTAACTTAGATCCCTCCGGAATCATATGCGGAAACCCAAACTGACTCACTACCTGCAACGTGGTCGACGACAAGAGCTGCAGCCCGCGGATTACATCTGTGGTGCACTACTCAGCTTCTCTTCGCGGCAACTGCAGCTTTCGCACGCGTCCTTTTTACGCTAGCATCCCGAAACATTCGCTGGAATTAATTTGAATCTAAAACGAAAACTGAGAGCTATCATTCAGTGATTGAAATAAACGCTAACCCCCGTGCGGGCTTGTTCATTGCCCACCCCAGTCACGAACTGCGTCTGCACGGATGGCTGCAACGGGCACGGCCGCGTGTTTCGGTACTGACTGACGGCTCCGGCCGCTCTGGCCAGTCACGCCTGCCTTCGACTACACGGGTCCTCGATGAAGTGGGAGCAGAGGCGGGCGGTGTTTACGGGCGCCTCACCGATCTTGAAGTTTACGCCGCCCTTCTGAATAAGGACTCTGATCTCTTTGTCGGACTTGCCGAGGAGATCGCCGCCGAACTGATCTCGGAGCAGATAGAGTATGTGGTCGGCGATGCCGCCGAGGGCTACAGCTCTGCTCACGATGTGTGTCGTTTGGTGCTCAATGCGGCGGTGGAATTGGCAAACCGACGAACTAACCGCCAAATTGCCAATCTGGATTTTAACGTCCTCGGTCTGCCGGATGAATGCCCCGAAAGGCACCGCGACGCTGCCGTGCGGCTACACCTTGATGATCAAGCCTTCTCACACAAAGTCGCTGCCGCTCATTCCTACAATCCCAAGCTGGCAGCCGACATCGAGGCAGCGTTAAAAGGTGAACTGTTTCAGGGGATCAAACACTTTTCGGAACCCGAGATTGCAGGTGAAGTTGATGTAGGTCCGATGGTAACGAGCGCCGACCTGGAACGTCTGCGTAATTTGAACTTCGGCCACCGCGCGCTCCAGCATCCTTTTGAGCCGGATGTCCTGCTGCGTGAAATAGCCCGTTACAACCCGCAGGACGCAGTTGCAGTGTCGGAGCGCATCCGCGCGATGTCCGGACGCGACTTGATGATTAGTACGATTCTGGAGATGTATGAGGAAGTTCTGGACGAGTACTCCTCGACTGGGCCACCTGATACGGAACTGGAAGCCCATGCCGCCGCAGAATTTCTTCGCTGGCTCACTCTCAACTTCCAACACGAGCAGGAGGTCCTGCTCAATGGCTTCCTTAGTTCAACTACGATACGTGTGAGGAATCGTCTGCTTCGCGTGCCTGTACTTGGTTCTCTGGCGCTGGCAGTGACCGGGCTCGTGTCCCGGCGAGTTGACAGACCTTCTCGCTAGACCCTCACTGAGCGTCACCCCTTGTCAGACGCAGTAAACACCTACCTAAAGAAGCGTTATCGCTACTTCACTTTAGGAAAGCATACCAACGTGCCCGGTGGAAGGCTTTTAGGTGAGCATACCGAGGGCTTTAGCTTTCGGAGAATAGCGATTGCCAGAGGTGTCACCGCGAGTGGAAATACAGATTCAAAGGAGCTTTTAGTTGTGTTGAAAAGAATGCTTGCAATAATGCTCACAGGAATGCTGCTGACAATGGTGGTCGGGTTCCGGTCCAGTTAACGCGCAATCAGTACAGGATGCAGGACAGGATGCAGGACAGGATGACCCCCGTGCCGCGAAAGTGCGCGTGGAAGTATTGAAACTGGGTGTGGGTGAAAAAGCCCGGGTTGAGGTTAAGCTGCGCGACAATAGTAACCTGAAAGGCTACATCGGAGAGGCAGGGGAAGATTCCTTCACCGTAATGGACTCTAAGAACGGCTCCAACCAGAGGGTCGCTTACGCGGACGTAGAGAAAGTGAAAAAAGCGGGAGGCGGTTTTTCGACGCGTTCATAGATAATCCCCGGCGCCGCTGTTGCCGGTGCCGTGGCTACCTGGATCGTAGTCAAGCCCGCCCTCTGCGATGGCGGTGCGCAGACTCGCGGACAGCCCTTTGTTGGGCGGCGACGAAAAGCATCAGACAGCATGATAAACCTGGGTCACAGCAATCAAAACGGCTTCTTCGGCGAGAGCCTCAAGTGAAACCTCTTTCAACTCACCAGTATAACGAGCCATGCGGTCGAAATTGGTCGACAGAGCCAATGGCAAATCTGCATAGATCAAGTTGATGCGGTCTGGAATCCTTCTGCCGGTCTTCGATAGGTAACTGCCCTCAAGACCGCTGACGATGGTGCAACCGCCAAACGCGTATGTAAACTCTTCTTCGAAAGACCGGAGCAGATTACGGTAAGCATCCGCGGGCAAATCAGGGATGTACACTTCAACTCTTACCCGTTCGAGCAGTGGCAAGGAACCGCTCCTTCCGTTTAGAGAACTCTTTCATGCGCTTCAAGGCTTCCTTCTCAGACACGGCCACACGAGGAGGGCGCTGGACTTTGATTTCTTTGGTAGCCTTGAGTTTCTTCATGGAGCCATTTTCCTACACTGGAAAAATATGTCAACTAGCCACCCAACGCTGGCCTTCAGCTGCGGCGCGCGATCAGCATTCAAGCTGACGAATGAAGGGCACGCTGATTCCGGTCAGCTGCAGCCGCTTGTTGGATGTCGCCGTAGAGTCTAAGCGGCCCGCAACAAAGACTTCTCCACCGCACGCGGCAACTCAACGAAGACAAAATAGTCTGCGGGGTAGAGGTAGTCTTCGCCGCTTTCATCGATAACTCGGATATCTCCATCCACTGCCGCGTCCTCGTCAGGCAAGACCCGATAGATCTTGTGGAGCTCCAGGGAAGCTGGATAATCCTCATTATTAACGCACACCGCAAATTTCAGGGCAGGCTTCTTTTGACTCATGATGCTAGTCTAAGTATCGCTTTCGTTTCATTTCCTTGCGCCCAATACCGTGCGCCTCGTACCAATGCACTTCAGCAAGCCTTATTCTACCGCTCCTGAGGCGCACTTGCGCCACGCCTTTCAACTTTCTCCAACGGCCGGGACCGAACTTTCGTCGTATGCGCGCGAGATCGCGAAATCTTTCGACCGACAGCAATCGTTTCAATCTCTCTAATCCCACTGATGATTTCAAAGTTCATCAGCTCGTCATTTAATCAGGTACGCCCTTGGGATTCAAGGAAGACATCCAACGCCCGGCATCACCCGCGCCCGCAAGGTACGTTGATGTGAGGCACGCTGAAGGGCGTCGGGTGCATGTCGCTGTTATGCCGCCCGTTGATGGGCAGCGCAGCCCCCCGTACATATCGCGACCATTTCAATTCTGGCAGATGACATTAGCGTGACGCACAGCCAGAAGCCAGTCGCCCTTTCTTTTCATCCAGATGTTTGTATAGCGACGACGTATGGCTTGCCCCGCTCTGGGGTTATTGCCGGTCGGTGTCACTATCTCCAGCCCCATCACGATAACTGTGTCACCATAAAACCCGACTGACTCAATCTCCCGAACAAAGGAAGAATACTGAAGTAAACCTGAGCGAACCCGACCCAGGACTTCCTTCCTCCCCCTGGAT
>CAZVHN010000113.1:0-3508 GCA_964626895.1 uncultured Chloracidobacterium sp.
GCACTGGGTCTTTACGGTGTGTTGGCCTTTTCCGTGGCCCAACGCACGCGCGAGATCGGCATACGACTCGCTCTCGGGGCGCAAGCGCGCGATGTGTTCAAGCTAATCATTGGTCAGGGAATGATTCTGGTAAGCATTGGCGTGGCGATTGGGGTGGCGGCATCACTGGCCCTCACCAGGTTCATCGCGAGTTTGTTATTTGGTGTGACGCCGACGCACGCGACGACGTTTGTGGCAGTTTCGGCCGGGCTGGCATTGGTGGCATTGCTGGCGTGTTACTTGCCCGCGCGGCGCGCGACCAAAGTCGATCCGCTGGTGGCGCTGAGATACGAATGAGGAATTTCGGATTGCGAATTTCGGATTTTGTGTTTACCGATCTCTTGGGTGGTCAGGCAAACAGATCATTTTCAAATCCGAAATTCGCAATCCGAAATTCGAAATTCCAAATCGGCGATCGGGCAATTGAAAATGGGAAATGCAATTATGGAAACACTGTTCAGAGACATTCGCTTCGGAGTTCGCAGTCTCCTTAAGCATCCGGGCTTTGCGGCCGTTGCGGTGATTACGCTAGCGCTGGGTATCGGTGCCAATGCAACCATCTTTAGTACCCTCGATGCGCTCATCCTGCGGCCTTTCTCGTTTCCGAATGAACAGCGGCTGGTAGTCTTGTGGGAGCAAAATCTGGACGTTGGCACTGTGCGTGGGACAGTGGCGCCGAAGAACTTCGCAGACTGGCGCGAGCAGAATCAAGTCTGCGAGCAACTAGTCGCCATTGAGCAAAAGTACTTTGACATTTCTGACGGAGCGCATCTGGAGCGGTTCCCGGGCTACGGCGTGACGCAAGGCTTTTTCGACGCGTTGGGCGTGCAAGCCGCTCGCGGGCGGACCTTCTTGCCGGAAGAAAGCGAGCCGGGACACGAGCAAGTAGTCGTGCTCAAACACAGTTTCTGGCAACAGCACTTCGGCGGCGATCCAGGCATCGTCGGCAAGACGGTTACGCTAAGCTGGTTGTCAAGAACGGAATAATGCCGGCGCTAATCGGCGTGGCAATCGGACTGGCTGGCGCGTTGGCGTTAACGCGGCTGTTGCAGAGCCTGTTATTTGGCGTCACGCCAACTGACGGTCTAACCTTCGCCATCGTCACGCTCGGTCTGCTCCTGGTAGCGCTGCTCGCCTGTTACATCCCGGCGCGCCGCGCGACGAAAGTAGATCCGCTGGTGGCGCTGCGGTACGAGTAGCACAGACTTCAGTCTGTGATTGTCTGAAGTGCTTGTCAGAACGGGGAGCGGTAGCGACCCGGTCTCAACAGGAAGCACACAGCCCGATCGCTACCGCTCGCGGTTCTGACAGATATCTCAAATCGGTAATCGGCAATTGGCAATAGGAAATGCTGGAGGACGAGAGATGCACAAACTGCTGCAAGACTTGCGCTATGCGGTTCGCACGCTAGTGAAGAAACCCGGTTTTACGTTTATAGCCGTGATTACGTTAGCCCTCGGCATCGGGGCGAGCACGGCGATCTTTACGGTCGTTGATGCGGCACTGCTGCGCGGGCTGCCGTATAAATCGCCCGAGCGGCTCTATCACATCTGGGAAAGCACTCCGCAAAGGGAGTTTGCGCAACGCGAATTCTCCTATCCCGACTATCAGGACTACCAACAAAACCAGTCTTTAGATATCGGAGCTTACACCGGAGGCGGCGCGATTATGAGCGGGCGCGGTGAACCGGAACGCATCTTCGCTCCGGCGGCTACGGCGAATTTCTTTTCCGTACTCGGAGTCGAGCCTGTCATCGGTCGCGCCTTTCAGCCGGGCGAAGACAAGCCGGGCGCGCCGCGAGTGACCATGCTTACCTATGGAATGTGGCAACGCAGATTCGGGGGCGATGCCGGGATCATCGGCCAGTCGCTGACGCTCAATGGCGAGAGTTACACCGTGATCGGTGTGTTGCCCGCGAGCTTTCAGTTTGCACTCAGATCCGCTGACCTATGGCGGCCTTATCAACCAACCGAAGCGCAATTGACACGGCGCTTCATGCACGGAACCAATGTCATTGGGCGGCTCAAATCAGGTGTCAGCCTTGAACAGGCGCAGTCAGAATTAAGCGTCATTGCGAGCCGCATCGAGCAGGAACACAACCAGTCACACGCCGGAACGGGTGTCAGGCTTATTTCGCTGCAGGAACAAGTGATAGGACAGGTGAAACCAATACTGCTGGTCCTGCTGGCAGCAGTCGGCTTTGTCTTGCTGATCGCTTGCGCTAACGTCGCCAGTCTCATGCTTACCCGAGCAATCTCCCGGCAAAAGGAAGTAGCCATCCGCGCCGCGCTTGGTGCGAGCCGTTGGCGCGTGGCCAGGCAACTGCTGACTGAATCGGTGCTGCTTTCGCTGGCGGGCGGCGCGGCAGGCTTGCTGATCGCCCACTGGGGAGTGGATGCCCTGGTTGCGGCGCTGCCTGAGAGCCAAATCAACGCACTGCCATTTCTCAGATCCTTGCACATCGATGCACGTATTCTGGGATTCTCCTTCGGGCTTTCGCTGCTGACGGGAATGGTGTTTGGTCTCGCGCCCGCGCTCCAGTCGTCGCGGCTGGATCTGAACGAAGTACTAAAGGAAGGTGGTCGCGCCACTTCCAGTGGAGCGCGGCAACGTCTGCGCAGCGGCCTGGTCATGACGGAGATTGCGTTGGCAGTCGTGTTGTTGGTGGGCGCAGGACTGATGATGAAAAGCCTGCTGCGTTTGTTACAGACCAACGTGGGATTCAATCCTGAAAACGTATTGACGATGACAGTCGCCCTGCCTCCCAGCAAGTATAGTGAACCCACTGCCCTGGTGAGTTTTCACCAGCAACTAAAGGAGCGCGTTCAGGCACTTCCGGGCGTCAGCGGCACCGGGACCGTAAACATTTTGCCGCTGCAAGGCGGGAACACGACTCGTTTCATTGTCGAAGGTGATCCAGTTCCGCCTCCCGGACAGGAGACTGAGGCCAACTTCCGCATTGTCGACGAGAGTTATTTTCAAACGCTCGGCATTCCTTTGATGGCCGGTCGCATTTTCGATGAACGTGATAAGGCGGATGCGCCGGGCGTCGTCATTATCGGCAAGACCGTGGCAGACCGGGTTTTCGCCGGCCGCGATCCCATTGGACGCCGGATCAATTATGCGAGTGTCCAGGGACCACCCAACTTGATCGTCGGTGTCGTCGGAGACGTGAAGATTGCCGGACTGGATGAGGCGATCAGACCGGTTCTGTATTACCCCTTCCGCAAGAGTCCCTCGATGTTCATGAACCTGGTCGTTCGCACAAACTCAGACCCCACGGCAGTTGCGAGCGCGATTCGCAACGAAACGCGGCTGCTGGAACCTGACGTGGCGATCTTCGGCGTTCGCGAGATGGAGGACCTTATCGCCGACTCGCCCGCGGCGTTCATGCGCCGCTTTCCAGCGTTGCTGATCGGCATCTTTGCGGGCGTGGCATTGCTGCTCGCGTCCATCGGCATCTACGGAG